>DASWMA010000781.1:0-3850 GCA_036399995.1 Longimicrobium sp.
GGTGTACACCATGTCGTGGCGGAACTGCGTGCCGTCGATCGCCGCCTGCCGCTGCCCCATCACGCCGTGGCAGCGGTAGCAGGTGGTGTCGATGAACGCCTCCTTGCCGGGGAAGCGCGCCACCTCGTATTCGCGCTGCGCGTGGAACACCGGGTCGCGCCCGGCCAGGCCCATCAGCGACGCGCGCCACTCGCCGTAGGGCGACAGGTTGAAGGTGTCGCGGCCGCCCTGGGTGATGAACGCCATGTTGAAGGTGGAGGCGCTGTGGCAGCCGGTGCACTGGTCGCTGGTGAGGAACTGCTCCGGCCCCTTCGGCCCCGCCACCACGTGGTCGTACGTCTCCACCGGCAGCGCGGTCCGCGCGGTGGGCGCGGCGAACTGGCGCGAGATGCGGTACATCGCCAGGAACGCCGGGTCGGGCGCGGCCAGCGGCCGCGGCAGCTGGAAGCGCGACATGGGGGTGGTGGCATCCACCACCTGCGCGTGCGGCGAGAGCGGGTCGCGCTCCCGGCTCGCCGGCGCGGTGGGGACGGTGGTGAGCGTCTGCACCACGAACGAGAGCGGGTCCTGCCTGGGATCCACGTTCCGCACGGCGGCGAAGGTTAGCTCGCTCTCGGCGCTGGCGTGGCAGCGCGTGCAGTACAGGCCGAACCCCGAGTTGGGATAGTCGATCGCCGGCTGCACCGCCGGCTTCACGCCCGCGTAGCCCCAGTACCAGCCGTCGAACGCGCCGGCGCTGTCGCGCACCATCGTGGTCCACCCCTCCAGCGCGGCGCTGTCCGACGCGGGCGGGGTGTACATCTCCTTGACGATAATGCCGTTGTCCCTGATGCGGCCCTGACGGCGCCCGGTGGTCATCCACTCCCACACGCGCGGGCTGTAGAAGACGCGCACCGCCGGGTGCGTGCCGAAGTTCCGCCCGTCGATGAACGGCCCCGTGTTGCGGATCTCGCGGTCGCTGACCCACGATCGATAGCACCCGCCGCGCAGGAACTCGTTCAGGATCGGCTCGTACGCCTGCTCGCCCACCGAGCTGGGGAGGGGGAGCGAGTCGGGGCAGGCGGTACGCGCCGTGGCCAGCGTGGTCCCGGGCGTCAGCAGCCCCACCAGCAGGCATGCGACGATCACCGCCACCATGGCGGCGGAAAGCTGCACTTCGCGGCGGCGGGTCATGTCGGCAGGGATGATGGGAGAGGGTGGGGGACAGGCGTGCGGGACGGTGCCGCGGCTGCGGCGGGCGGTGCGGGTGTGATGATGATGTGACGTAGAAATGCGCGGCGAACACGTCGCGGTCAAGATCAGCGTCTCCGGTGATACGTCGGCCGATCCCGTCGCGGTGTGGCGCTCCCTGCCTTCAGGCGTCACTGGAGGCGCTCGCACGACGTTTACCTCCGTGTCGTCGTTTCGCCTTCGCCGCCGTGTCCATGACCAGACGCCTCGCCGTGATTGCGCTGCCGCTGCTGATGTTTCGCGGCGCGGCGGCGCAAACGCCAACGCCACCCCGGGTGACCGCTCCGGCCGCGGCCCTGCAGCGTGCGTGGCTCGAGTCGCAGCGAGAGCAGGTAGAACGATACTCCGCAGGAATGGACTCGGTGCTTGCCCTCGCCGGTGCCCGTCAACTGGAGGAGTCCAGGTTCCGCGCGGCCGACCGCGAGGTCCGCATCACCACGGGCGGATCGATGCTTTATGAGCCCCAATACGTTTTGCGCGTGTGGGTACGCAACGGGGTCGCGGGTGGCGAGTGGTTCGAGACGTGGGGCCGCCCCGCTGGCGCCGCGTACGCGGGCGGGCCATTCCGCATGGAGAAAGGTGGCGTCGTGGAGCGGGGTTGCCGTGCTCCACGCGTCACCCCCCGCACGTGGATCTGCCGGCTCACGCCCCTGGTTCCAGTGAACTGGGCGGCGGTGGTCGCGCGGCTCGATTCACTGGGCGCGTGGACGCTGCCGCCACAGCCGCGCGAAGGGTTCCTCCATGCCACCGACCAGGGCTACGTCCTCGTCTGGTCACGCGTGGGCCAGGTACGGAACGCGGCCTACTACTATGGCCCGCGCAGGCAGACCCAGCCGGAATCACGTGCAGCCGAGGAGATCGGCCGGCTTCTCGTCGCCGTGATCGGGGGCGGGTACAGGGTCGCGCCTGACTCGCTGGTTCGGTTTCGACCCGTGGCGGAAGGCCGCCTGTCGATTCCAACGCCCGTGTTCATGTGGGTGACGAACGCGCGCGAGTGGAAACGTTTGCGGCAGCGCTACCCGGCAGCCGCAGTGACTCCCCGCGCCGAGGATGCGCACGTGGTCGATTTCACGCGCGAGCAACTCCTGGTGGTCGGGGGTGGAACAGACAAGGAGTGCTCCGATCCGGAAAGCTTTCGTTTCCGAGTCGAGGCCAGGGGACGAATCCACTTCTTGGTCGTGTCGGAACGCCGCCGCAAGTGGCCTCCCGTCACGCCTTGCCACTCCAATCCCGCGCCCGTGCAGGTGATTGCGGTGCCGCGGCGTGCCGGCTGGCAATCCATCGCGGTTGGTGCCGCGCTGGTGCCGATCCGCGAGCGCCGCCCGCCGGGTTTCTTGCCGTGAAGCCCTGCATTCGCTCCATTCATCCACAAGCAACAGCCAGGCAGCCCCTCCGGCCCTCCGCGATCCCCGCCGATGACCCAGTCGCAGACCCCGTCCCCGTCGCCCAACGCCCCCGCTCCGGCCACCCTGCAGCTCGTCCAGAACATCCCCGAAGAGGGGTGGCGCGACGGCGTGTGGATGTCGTCGAGCCACTTCGCCGTGGCGGGCGACGCGGGCGTGTGGGCCTACGACGTGACGCACCGCGAGCCCCGGCGCGGCCCGCTGGGCACCAGCGGCGACATCACCGCCCTGGCGTTCGTCCAAAGCCGGCGCACGCTGGTGCTGGGCGACCGCGACGGGATCGTGCACTCCAACGAGCTGGGCTCCGGGCGCTCCGGCTTTCACGCCGACGTCGGCATCGGCGCCATCCGCACGCTCGTGGCCGACCCGGGCGGACGACGGGTGGCGGCGGTGAGCGACGCGGCGGTGTGCGTGGTGGACCTGACCACCGGCTACGAGTGGCAGATGGGCGGCCAGGGCCGCGCCGCCGCCTGGCTGGGCGACGGGGTGCTGGCCACCCTGGGGCGCGAGGGGCTGGAGGTGTGGGACTGCGAGACGCGCGGACGCGTGGTGAGCATCCCCGGGAACACGGGGATGGTGGTGGCGCTGGAGTACCTGGCCGTGGCGCAGATCGTGGCCGCGGGCCTCTCCAGCGGCGAGGTGGCGTTCTGGTCGCTGGCCGAAGACCCGCCGCAGTCGCGCGGCGCCATCCGTCAGCCCGACGGCCTCTCCGCCCTCGCCGTCCGCCGCGACGGGACGATCCTGGCCACCGCCGCGCCCAGCGGCGCCGTCCGCGTGTGGAGCGACTTCTCCCCCGAGCCGCCCCCGGCGGCAGAGGCGAGCGGCAAGGTGCTCGCCCTCCGCTTCGCCGCCGACGGACAGCGCCTGGCCGCCGTCACCCCCGCCGGCATCTCGCTCTTCGCCCTCCAGCGCTGACGCCGCCGCGGGGCAGGGGATACGAAAACGAGCCGGCCGCGTGAGCGATCACGCGGCCGGCTCGTCACGTCCCTTCCGCACTCGTCACCGACGCGGCAGACGACCTTCGCCTTCTTCCTGGAAGAGCTTGGAAAGATCACGCCGCTGGTGAGCTATGCGTGCAATTTCTACGTGCCCGGCGTGATCGTAGTAGAGAATGATGTAGGAAAGCAGCGGGCGAACTCGGAGGCCGGAACTCAGCTCATCACGTCTCGGGCCGGAGGCGGGGTACTCGGCGAGACGCTGGAACTCGGCGTAGAGCG
>DASWMA010000782.1:0-9906 GCA_036399995.1 Longimicrobium sp.
CAGCGGCCCCGGCGATCTTCGCCGGGGCCGCCTCTACTTCCGCACGTGATACGATGTCGCCCGTACCTCCGTACCTCCGTACCTCCGTACCTCCGTACCTCCGTACCTCCGTACCCGTCAGCCGCTCGCCCCCACGCGCTCGGTGGGCGTCACGCCCGACACCTTCCGCTCCATCGGCGGAGTGAAGTCGGGGTTCGGCGCCAGGCTGCCCGCGGGCACCGCGGAGATCGAGCCCTCTTCCAGCCAGGCGTAGCGCCCCTTCATCACGTCCTGCGCCACCCGGAACGTCGGGTCGTCGGCGTTCTCGTGCACCAGGTCGAAGAGCTGCTTGATGCGCAGCCGCGAGCGGCGGCAGAACAGGTCGGCCAGCAGCGCGGCCTCGCGGCCGTTGGCGCCGTCGCGCATGTCGTGCGCGCGCACGCAGGCGCTGCTCATGGCGTACAGCTCGGCGCCGATGTCCACGAAGCGGCCCAGCAGCGCGCCCTTCTTCTCGAGCTTCGCCTGGTACTTGCCCATGGCGTAGAACATGGTGCGCGCCAGCTTGCGGCTGGCCCGCTCGATGTAGCGCACGTGCTTGGCCAGGCGCCCGAACTCGCCGTAGGCGCCGGGAAGCTGCCCGCCGCCCACGAAGCGCTTGGGAAGCCACGCGGCGTACCAGGCGCCGGCCTTGGCCATGGCGCCCAGCTTCTGCCCGGTGCTGATCCCCGGCTTGATCAGGTCGCCGGCCACCTTCAGGTGCGTGTCCACCGCCTCGCGGGCGATGAACAGCCGCATGATCTCGGAGCTCCCCTCGAAGATCCGGTTGATGCGGAAGTCGCGCATCATCCGCTCCACGGCGATCGGCACCTCGCCGCGCGCGGCCAGCGAGTCGGCCGTCTCGTAGCCGCGCCCGCCGCGGATCTGCAGGAGGTCGTCCACGATCCGCCACCCCACCTCGGTGGTCCACAGCTTGGCGATCGCCGCCTCGAGGCGGATGTCGTTCTTCGCCTGGTCGGCCAGCGCGCTCGACAGCTCGGCCATGCTCTCGATGGCGAAGGCGTCGGCGGTCATCCCGCCCAGCATCTGCGCCACGGCGTCGTGCTTGCCGATCGCCGCGCCCCACTGCACGCGCTCGGCGGCCCACTTGCGGGCCACCTCCACCGCCACCTTCGCCCCGTACGCCGCGCTCATCGGCAGCGTGAGGCGGCCGGTGTTCAGCGTCATCAGCGCGAGCTTGAGCCCCTTCCCCTCGCCCCAGATGATGTTCTCGCGCGGGATGCGCACGTTGTCGAAGGTGATGACGGCGTTCTGCAGCGCCTTGAGGCCCATGAAGCGGCAGCGGTGGGTGATCTCCACCCCCGGCATGTCGGTCTCCACGATGAAGGCGGTGATCTGCGGGATCTCCTTGCCGTTCTTCACCTTGGGCGGCGTGCGGGCCATCACCACCAGCAGCTCGGCCATGGTGCCGTTGGTGCACCACAGCTTCTCGCCGTTCAGGATGAAGGCCGAGCCGTCTTCCGTGGGCGTGGCGGTGGTGGAGAGCGCCGAGGGGTCGCTGCCCACGCCGCTCTCGGTGAGCGCGAAGGCGCTGATGGCGCCGGCGGCCAGGCGCGGCAGGTACTTCTTCTTCTGCTCGGGGGTGCCGAACATCTTCAGCGGCCCCGGCAGGCCGATGCTCTGGTGCGCCGAGAGGAGCGCGGTGAGGTTGCCGTCCTTGCTGGTGACCATCCCCACGGTGCGTCCGTAGCCCACCTGGCTCAGCCCGATGCCGCCGTACTCCTCGGGGATCTTCAGCCCGAACGCGCCCAGGTCGCGCAGCCCCTGCACCACCTCTTCGGGGATCTCGCCGGTGCGGTCGATGGCGTCGGAGTCGACGTCTTCCATGAACGCGCGGAGCCTGGCGATGTAGGCGTCGGTCCTGGCCTTGTCGTCGGCGCTCTGCCGCGGGTAGGGGTGGATCAGGTCCAGCCGGAAGTTGCCGAGGAACAGCTCGCGTACGAAGCTGGGCGCGGTCCACTCGGTCTCGCGCGCGGCTTCCGCGACCTCTCGCGACTCCTGCTCGCTCGGAGCGTTCCGGGCGTTCTGGTCACTCATCGAAAACCGTTCCTCTACACGGGTTTGCGGGGCCCTGGCCCAGGGCGGCATGCACTGTGGACGATCCTCCATGATGAAACGTAGAGGTGAGCCACACTCACGCAATAGCTGGCTTCGTGCCAGGGAAAGCGCAGGTGCGGAGTGCGGAGTGCGGAGTGCAGGGTGTCGGCGGGCGGAGGGGCGGAGGGCGAGAGTGAGAGCGTGCGAGGCAGGTGGATGTGCGCGCCCGCGGCACCGCGCCCTCTCCGGCCGGCCTAGGCCGTCCACCTCTCCCGTACCGGGCCCCGTACCGGGAGAGGTTGGCAGGGCGGGCAATCCGGCGCTCCGGCGGCTTCACCCACGCCCAGGGTGGCAGGCCGACCCGCCGCCGCGGCCACCCCCCTCTCCCGGTACGGGAGAGGGCGAGCGCTCTCAGGCGCGGGGAGAGGGCGCCGCGCCGCGGGAACGCACCCTCACACCGTCAGCCCCCCGTACCCCCGTACCCCCTCGTACCCCCGTACCCCCGTACCCCCGTACCTCCACGACGAAAGCCGGCCGCCCTCGCGTGGAGGACGGCCGGCTTTCGATCGAGCTGACCCGAGGCCTCGGCTTACGGAGCCGGAGCCGCGGCGGGGGCCGCGGGGCCCACCTCCGGGCGCGGCACCAGGCCCACCACTTCCACGCCGGCGGCGCGGCTGGCGTCCACCGCGTACACGATGTCGCCGTAGGTCATGTTCTCGGCGCCCTTCACGAAGATCACCTTGCGCGGCCGCTGCGCGTAGATGTCGCGCAGCGTCGACTCCAGCGCGGCGCTCGTCACCGGGCGGGTGTTGATCGCGTAGGCGGGACCGGGGGTCACCTCCAGCACGATCTGGTCTTCGGGGTTGTTCTGCTGCGCCACCTCGTTCTTGTCCTTCGGCGGCGGAACCTGCATCGACACGCCCTTCTGCATCCCCTGCTGCACCACCATGAAGATGATGAGCAGCACCAGCAGCACGTCGATCATCGGAGTCACGTTGATCTCCGACGTGGGACCGCCCTTTTTACCGCCAACGCCCATCGCCATCGGGATGCCTCCTCAGTGCTTGGCCTTGACCGCCGGCATCTCGGTGATCGCGCCGATCCGGCGGACCCCCGCCGTGCGGGCGGCGTCGATGGCGGTGAGAACCTTGTCGTACCCGGCCTGGTTGTCGGCCTTCAGGTACAGCACGTGGTCGTCGGGGCGGGTGGTGTACGCCTTCTGCAGCTCGGCCGCGAGCTGCGCCGGCGCCACCTTCACCGACTGCTTCCCTTCGATGTAGTAGAACCCCTGCCGGTCGATGCCCAGCGTGACGCGCTTGTCCTTTTCAGGGGCCGACGTCTTCGCCTTGGGCAGTACCGCGGTGTAGCCGGCCAGCGCCGGGGTGACCACCATGAAGATGATCAGCAGCACCAGCATCACGTCGATCATCGGCGTGACGTTGATGTCGGCGGTCACGTCCGACTCGAACCCGGCGACCGTGGGCACCGGGGAGCCGCCGAAGCTGGCCCCCCCGCCGAGATGCGATCCAGCCATACTGGGCTCAGTCCCCGTGGAAGGTGGGGTTGCCGCCGGAGGCCAGCTCGCGGCGGGCCTGGCGCGTCATCATCCAGTCGATCATCTCGCGGCCGGCGTAGGCCAGCTCCGAGAACAGCGTGTCGAGGCGCGCGGTGAAGTAGTTGTACAGCCACACCGCCGGGATCGCCGCGATCAGGCCGATGGCCGTGGCGATCAGCGCCTCGGCGATACCGCTCGACACCGCCTCGAGGCCGGCGCCGCTCTCACCCATGCCCATGAACGAGCGGATGATGCCCATGGTGGTGCCCAGCAGCCCCACGAACGGCGCCGTGGCGCCGATGGTGGCCAGCAGGCCCAGCCCGCTCTTCAGGTCGTTCGCCAGCAGGATCTGCTCGCGTTCGACCGAGCGCTCGCAGGAAACGATCGCGGCGCCCGCGGCGCGCGGGTCCTGCAGCAGCGGCGCCACCTCGCGCAGCGACTCGCCCAGCACGCGGGCCACGTGCGAGCCGGGGTGCTGGTCGGCCGCGGCGAGCGCCTCGGGGATGTTGTCGTTCTCCAGAGCCTGCGAGAAGATCGGCGCGAACGCCCGGGTCGCCTTGGCCATCTTGCGGAAGCGCAGCCACTTGGTGACCGCCACCGAAAGGGACACGACGCTCATCAGCGCAAGGAAGATGACGATTCCCCTGTTGAACAAACCGGTGTCGGCCCAGATCTTGGCGAGATCCATTTCTTCTTTCTCCTCTGCGCTGCCGCGCGTGCCTGAGAGTTGCTGTCTTTAGACCGGCGCCTGCCGCGCTCCGGCGCGCCGCCTCCTCCACACCACCATTCACGGGCGCGGCGGATTACCGCGCCCGTCGTCCCAACGCCGTCAGGCCGTCAGGTTTCCAGCTGGAAGGTCACCGGAAGGGTGACCCACACCTTCACCGCGCGGCCGCCCACCTTGGCGGGGCGGAAGCGCATCCGCTCCACCACGCGCTTGGCCGCGTCGCCGAAGGCCTCGTGGGTGGAGTTCTCGACCGAGATGCTCTCGTTGTCCACGCGGCCGTCTTCGTTCACGCGCATGCGGATGGTCACCGTGCCCGCCACGCCGGCGTCGCGCAGCAGCGGCGGGTAGTTGCGCGACATCTGGCGCGCCACCTCGCTGCGGTTGCTGAGCTCGGGCTGCTCTTCCACCGCCGAGAGCTCGTAGGTGCCCTCGTCGGGCGGCGTGGTGCGGGCGGTCACGTCCTGCGCCTGGCCGTTCTCCACGCCGTTGGCCACGCCGCCGGCCTTGCCCACGCCCGAGAAGTCCTGCGCGCTCACCGCCACCTGGGTCGGGTCGGGCGCCTTGATCTCGGTGGGCGGCTGCTCGGGCGGAACCAGCTCCTGGAACCCCTTCACCACCGGCGGCGGAGACTCGGGCTCGGGCGGCGGGGGCGGGGGCGGCTCCTCGGGCTTGGGCGGCTCCGGCTCCTTGGGCTTGTTCTCCTCGACCTCCACGTAGTCGACGAGCTCCTCGTTCTTCTTCCCCGCCGGGTCGCCAAACCCGGCGTTCCACGCCGCGAAGCCCAGAGCGGCGTGCAGCACGACCGCCAGCCCGACGCTCCACGGCGACCAGAAGCTGCGGCGCCTCCGGTCAAGCTTGTTGAACATGCCGTACCCCCCCGGTGGTGTGGCTTGGTTCCTTGCGCCCGCTGGCGCGGCGGCCCGGCATGGCCAGCCGCCCTTACAACGAACCGCATTCGCCGATTCTGACCCCAGCCCGCCCCCCCGAACAGCTCCCGTATCGAACGTTAGATCGAAACTCCGCCACGCGCCGGCCGGGTGCGTGACGGAGGGATCGGGAGTTCCCTGGGAAAGCACGGATGGAGGTGCCGCTGACGCAGGGCCCCAAAGTGGGAGCCGCCGGAGTCGATGTCAAGCACCGGCGCCCCCGTTTCCGTGCACCCGCCCTCTACCGCACCCATCCTGCATGTTTCGTACTTCCACGACCGGCAGGGCCGGCGCGGGAGGCGGATATTCGTCACGCCCGATGCATAACTATACGGACTGGGAGTCGTGCTTGTCTACCCGCCAGCCGGTGTGACGGTTCCGCCTACCGTTATGCCACCAAATCAGTTACACAGCCCCGACCGCGCGCCGGCCGCAAGCTCCGGAATCTTCCGCGATGGAGGGACGGCGGCGGATACGTACCCGTCGCGCCGATTTGCGCGTTGCAACTGGCATTCACGGGCGCCACACCGCCTGCCCGGCCGGACAGCTTCCCACGTGAATCCGCGGACTCCGACGTCCGGCCTGTGGCGCCGGACGCTCGCATCACGCCGATCCGCTCTGGGACATTCTGGGGCCTCGCAATTCATCGCCGACGACGTCTCTGGCCCCCCGACCGCCTACCTCGCTTCGCCTGGCGCAGGACCGACCCGTGTGCCGGAGCGGCACGGTGCGCCGCGGAACGGATCAGCGCGCTCCGGCGGTGCCGGCGGCGCGGTGCTTGGTCCACCAGCGCTCCAGCCCGGCGGCCATCATCGAATACGGCACCGCCACCTCGTAGTCCTTCGCGGCCGCCTCGCTCCCCACGGCCGCGAGGATGTCGGCCTCGGCGCGCTCGGCCAGCGACGCGGCCATGGCGCGCGAGCCGGCGCCGGCCGCGGCCTGCCCCTCGGTCCACGCCGCCCACGCGTGCAGGCGGGCGGAAAGGTCGTCCAGGTGCCACGCCGGGTCGACCACCCCGCCGAAGTGAGTGAGGAGGAGAAGCTCGGGCTCCAGCGCGCGCAGCCGGCGGATGCTCTCCTGCCACGCGTCGAGGTCGATGTCGGGCGGCGGGGTGGGGGCGTAGACGTACGGCATCCGCTTCAGCCGGATCCCGCCGACGTCGCCGGTGAACACCAGCCGCGCGTCGGGATCGTGATACGCGTGGTGGTGGCTCGCGTGCCCCGGCGTTTCCACCGCGCGCAGCCGCCGCTCGCCGATGGCCACCTCGTCGCCGTCTTTGAGGACGACGAGGCGGTCGCGCGGGACGGGGACGATTTCGCCCCACAGCGCGTCCATCCGGTCGCCGTAGAGCTGCCTGGCGCTGGCCACCAGGCGCGACGGGTATTCCAGGTGCAGCGCGCCGAGCGGATGCACGTACACGCGGGCGTGCGGCGTGTGCTGGAGGAGCGCGCCGGCGCCGCCCGCGTGGTCCAGGTGCACGTGCGTGACCAGCAGGTGCGTCACCTCCGCCGGCTCGCGGCCCAGCGCGCGGATGGCGTCCAGGACGGCCGGCAGGGTGCTGGTGGGCCCGGTCTCGACCACCGCCAGCGCCCCGCCGTCGTCCAGGATGTACGAGGCGACCTGGCCCGGGAGGCCGTTCCAGTTGAGGTCCACGCGGTGGACGCCGGGAGATTCGAGAAAGGGCACGGTGCGAAGGTGCGAAAGTGCGAAAGTGCGAAAGTGCGAAAGTGCTGTCGAACGGGTGCGCGACTTCGTGAGTGCGCGAGTGCGCTTGCTCGACGCGACCGAGGCTGCTCCCGGTGAAGTCCGCGAAGGCGGACTGCGTGCCGTTGTAGCCGCGACTTGAGTCGCACCTTCCCCCGCGCCCGCGCGCCGCGCCGACTCTCCAACACGCCGACACAGATGCCGAGTGGCAGGCGCGCGGCGGACGCGCGAGATTGGGGCCATGAGCGACCGGGGGCGACAAGCTACGGCGGCGGAGGCGCGAGACCAAGCGCCCGGGCTGCGGCGCGAGCTGGGGCTGCGCGACGCGGTGGGGATCGGCTTCGGCGCCATCGTGGGCGCGGGGATCTTCGTGGTCACCGGGCTGGCCGCGGGGATCGCCGGGCCCGCGCTGCTGCTGGCGCTGCCGCTGGCCGCCGTCGCCGCGGCCGCCAACGCGCTCAGCTCGGCCCAGCTCGCGGCGGAATATCCGCAGGCGGGCGGCACCTACGAGTACGGCTACCGCGTGCTGCACCCGTGGGCCGGCTTCGCCGCGGGGTGGATGTTCCTGGCCAGCAAGACCGCCGCGGCGGGCACGGTGGGGCTGGGGATCGCCGCATACCTGGAGCGGATCGCGCCGGGGCTGCCCGGGCGCGCCGTGGCGCTGGCCGCCATCGCCGTGTTCACCGCGGTCAACGCGCGGGGGGTGCGCAAGTCGAGCGCGGTGAACCTGGGGATCGTGGCGGTGTCCACGCTGGCGCTGCTGGCGTTCGCCGCGGCGGGGCTGGCGCGATTCGACGCGGCGAACCTGCGGCCGTTCGCGCCCGCGGGCGGCGGCGGCGTGCTGCGGGCGGCGGCGCTCCTCTTCTTCGCGTACACGGGCTACGCGCGCGTGGCCACGCTGGGCGAGGAGGTGCGCGAGCCGCGGCGGACGATCCCGCGGGCCATCCTGGTCACCGTGGCCGGCGTTTCCGCGCTCTACCTGCTGGTGGGCGTGGCGGCGGTGGGCGGCGCGGGGGCGGCGGTGCTGGCGCGGAGCGGAGCGCCGCTGGCCGAGGCGGCCGGCACGATGCGCGTGCGCGGGCTGGAGACGGCGGTGGCCGCGGGCGCGGTGGTGGCCATGCTGGGCGTGCTGCTGTCGCAGCTGCTGGGCCTGAGCCGGATGGTGTTCGCGATGGCCCGCCGCGGCGACCTCCCCGCCCCGCTCTCCCGGGTGGACACCGGGTCGGGCGCGCCGGTGCGCGCGGTGCTGCTGGTGGGCGCGGGCGCGGCGCTGGCCGCGGCGTTCGGCACGCTGCAGGCGATCGTCCCCGCGGCGAGCTTCGCGATCCTCCTGTACTACGCCATCGCCAACCTGGCCGCGCTGCGCATGCCCCGCGCGGCGCGGCTGTACCCGGCCGTGGTGCCGGCCACCGGGCTGGCCGCCTGCCTGGGGCTGGCAGCGTCGCTGGCGCCGCGCACCATCGGCGTCGGCCTGGCGGTGCTGGCGGCGGGGTTCGTGGCGCGCGCCGCCGTGCGGGCCCTCGCTCGCGCGCGCCGTCGCGATTAGATTCGGCACCGGTCGCCGGGCGCCATGCCGCCGCGGCGCACACCGCATCTCCCGCCGCCGCTTCGTCTTTCATCCAACCGCTGCCGCACATGGCCACCGTTCCGCAAACGCCGGTCAAGCCCGCCGTGGCGTACGCGCTCAACGACCGGCAGGTGGACATCGAGACCCCCGAGCACGTGTCGGTGGGCTACGAGCTGGCCGACCTGGGCTCGCGCTTCACCGCCATGGTGATCGACGGGGTGGTGCTGTTCGTGGTGGGGCTGGTGCTGCTGCTGGGGCTGCTGGCGCTGGGCGTGTTCGCCACCGCCACCGGCGGGGGCGCCTTCGGCGGGGCGGGGGTGGTGGTGGCGGCGATGGTGGCGCTCTGGTTCCTGGTGTCGTGGGGGTATCGCGTCTATTACGAGGGCTTCCGCGACGGGCAGACCATCGGCAAGAAGGCGATGCGCATCCGCGTGGTGCAGGACGGCGGCTTTCCGGTGACCTTCCGCGCCGCCGCCGTGCGCAACCTGGTGCGGCTGATCGACATGCAGCCGGGGGGGAGCTGGGGGATCGCGGCGCTGGCCATGATGCTGCACCCGCGCACCAAGCGGCTGGGCGACATGGCCGCGGGCACCGTGGTGGTGCGCGACCGCACCGGCCAGCCGATCCCCGAAGACCGCGCCCCCGACGTGCCCGCCGCGGTGGGGCGGCCGGCGCTCTCCGACCAGGAGTTCGGCGCGCTGTCGATGTACGTGCAGCGCCGCGCCACGCTGGAGTATGCCGTGCGCACGCAGCTGGCGGGCACGCTCACGCAGCGGCTGGCCCCGCGCGTGGGCGTGGACCCGCGCGGGCTGCAGGTGACGTCGGACCAGTTCCTGGGGATGGTGTACGAGGAGGAGAGCGTCCGCCGGCGCGCGGCGGGCGCGGGCGGGCGGGCCGGCTCGGGGCAGGCCACCGGGCTGTTCCGCCGCCAGAAGCCGATGTGGGACGCGTACAACCGGATGCTGGAAGAGGCGCGCGGCGGCGGGCTGGCGAAGATGGGCGAGGCGCGGGTGTCGCGCTTCGCGGCCATGTACCGCGAGGTGGCGGCCGACCTGGCGCGGGCGCGCACCTACGGCGGCTCGCCCGAGCTGCTGTTCACGCTGGAGCGCGCGGTGGGGGCCGGGCACAACCTGCTGTACCGCGCGCCGCGGAGCCGGTGGATCGGGCTGCGGCGGTGGGTGATGGGGGGCTTTCCCGCGCTGGTGCGGCTGCGCTGGCGGCCGATCGCGCTGGCGTCGGTGCTGCTGTACCTCCCCGCCCTCCTCACCTTCGCGGCGGTGCGGCGCGACTCGGGCCTGGGCCGCAGCCTGATGGGCCCCGAGATGATGGAGCGCGCCGAGCAGGCCGAGAGCCG
>DASWMA010000783.1:0-18346 GCA_036399995.1 Longimicrobium sp.
CGGAGCATCGGAGATACGGGGAGTCAGGGGGAGAACTGCGAAACGGTAGTTCTCCCCCTGACTTCTTTCCCTCCGATGCTCTGCGTTCATCGATACGATCGCCGCGTCCACGCCGCTCCATGCGTTGCGCACCGGGGTCGACCCGCATCCTCATGGCAGTCGGCATGGCGGGGGATCGTCCGACCGCTGCCGGGGTTTTCCTGCTTGCGCGGCGCGCCGGTCGTCCCCATCACTCCGCGGGGTCACGCCGCCGGGGGGCCCAGGTCGGCACCAGCGCATGCAATCCCTTTCAACGCACGCGTTTCGGCATTAGATTGCGCGCTTCCGGAGCGAACCTTTCCCGAGGGACCCACAAGGTGAAGAAGCAGAGCAAGTTCCTGGCGGGCGGCGTGCTGCTGCTCGGCGTGGTGGGATACCTGATGGTCACCGGGATGAGGGACTCGATGACCTACTTCCTCACCCCGGCCGAGCTGGCCACGCGCGTGAGCGCCAACCCCGCCTTCGCCGAAGAGGCGGGCGTGCGCGTGGGCGGCCGCGTGGTGCCCGGCTCCGTCAGCTTCGACCAGAAGACGCTGGACCTCCGCTTCACCCTGGTCGACACCGAGACCGGCCGCACCTCGTTCCCCGTGCACTACAACGGCCCGCTCCCCGACACCTTCCAGGAGGGGCGCGACGTGGTGGTCGAGGGCAACTACCGCCCGGGCGGCACCTTCCAGGCGAGCAACGTGCTCACCAAGTGCGGCTCGCGCTACGAAGCCGCCGAATCGGACTTCAAGGGCAAGCAGTCGTGACGCAGATCGGCGAAGTGGCGCTCTGGCTGGCCCTGCTGGTGGCCGGCTGGGGCGCCGCGCTCGGCTTCTATGGCGGCCGCCGCGGCCGCGGCGACCTGGTGCTCAGCGCCGAGCGCTCGATGTACGCGGTGTTCGGGCTGCTGCTGGTGGCGTCGCTCGCCATCATCGCGTCGTTCCTGCGCGGCGAGTTCCGCTACAAGTACGTGGCGGGGTACAGCAACCGCGAGCTGGGGCTGTTCTACAAGATCACCGGGCTGTGGGCCGGGCAGACCGGCTCGCTGGTGTTCTGGGCGCTGCTGCTGGCGCTGTTCGGCTCCATCGTGGTCTTCCAGAACCGCAGGCGCAACCGCGAGTTCATGCCGTACGTGGCGGGAACGGTGCTTTCCGTTCTCGCCTTCTTCATGGTCGTGATCGTGGCCGCCAGCAACCCGTTCGAGCTGATGGAGTTCGTTCCGCCCGACGGGCGCGGGCTGAACCCGCAGCTGCAGAACTACTGGATGACCATCCACCCGCCCACGCTGTACCTGGGCTTCACCGCGTTCACCATCCCCTTCGCCTTCGCGATCTCGGCGCTGCTGTCCGGGCGGCTCGACACGCGCTGGATCACCACCACCCGGCGCTGGACGCTGCTCGCGTGGTTCTTCCTGACCTGCGGCATCATCTTCGGGATGATGTGGGCGTACGTGGAGCTGGGGTGGGGCGGCTACTGGTTCTGGGACCCGGTGGAGAACGCTTCGCTTCTTCCCTGGCTCACCGGCACGGCCTTCCTGCACTCGGTGATGATCCAGGAGAAGCGGGGGATGTTGAAGCTGTGGAACGTGCTGCTGGTGATCGGCACCTTCCTCCTTTCCATCTTCGCCACCTTCCTCACGCGCAGCGGGCTGATCGAGAGCGTGCACTCGTTCGCCGAGAACACCACGATCGCCTACATCTTCCTGGGCTTCCTGGGCGCGCTGACGCTGGTGAGCGCGGTGCTGGTCTGGTGGCGGCGGCACGCCTTCGCCCCCGAGAACCGGCTGGAGAGCTTCCTGAGCCGCGAGACGGCGTTCCTGGTGAACAACCTGGTGTTCGTCGCCTCGATGTTCGCGGTGATGTGGGGCACCATCTTCCCGCTGGTCAGCGAGGGGTTCTTCGGGCAGAAGATCCAGGTGGGGCCGCCCTTCTACAACCGGGTGAACATCCCGCTGGGGCTGATCCTCCTCTTCCTGCTGGGGGTGGGCCCGGTGATCGCCTGGCGCAAGGCCACGCCGCGCAACCTGAAGCGCAACTTCACCTTCCCGCTGGCGGCGTTCGTCCTTGCCGGCGCCGTGCTGCTGCTGATGGGCGTGAAGCACCCGTACGTGCTGCTCACCTTCGCGCTGGCGGCCTTCACGCTGACCACCATTGCGGTGGAGTTCTGGAAGGGGACGCGGGCGCGGGCCAAGATCGAGGGCGAGGGCTTCGGGACCGCGCTGGTGCACCTGGTGGAGCGCAACCGCCGCCGCTACGGCGGCTACGTGGTGCACACCGGCTTCGTGGTGATCTGCTGCGGCTTCGCGGGGAAGGCGTTCAACAGCGAGCGGCAGGCGGCGCTGAACCCGGGCGAGTCGATCGTGATCCCCTCGGCGTTCGGCCACAGCTACCAGCTCACCTACCAGGCGCTCAGCTGGTACCCGGCGACGAACATGACGAAGCTGGTGGCCACGGTGGAGGTGAAGAAGGACGGCAGGCCGCTGGGGCTGATGACCCCCGAGCGGCGCGCCTACAAGCAGCGCGAGGAAGTGACCAGCGAGGTGGGGATCCGCCGCGCCTGGAACGAGGACCTGTACCTGATCCTGGCCGGGGTCGACCGCGCCAACGAGTTCATGGCGGGGAACAACCCGCAGCCCGTGGTGACCTTCAAGGTGCTGGTGAACCCGCTGGTGCCGTGGATCTGGATCGGCGGCTTCATCATGGCGCTGGGCACCCTGGTCGCCCTCTGGCCCGCCGCCGAGGCGGTGCGCTCGCCCGCCCGCGCCGCCGCGCGCGAGCCGGTGGGCGCGCCGGTGCCCGGGCTGGCGGGGGCGTGACGATGCGCGTCTCCCTGGCCCTCGCCGCCGCTGCCGCCGCCGCGCTCTGGGCGGCGGCGCCCGTTTGGGCGCAGAGCGGCCTGTCGCCCGCCGAGCAGGTGGCGCGCACCGCCGCCGAGCAGCTCCGCTCGCCCGTGACCCCCAGCCACACGCTGGACATGTGCCCCGCGCCCGAGGCGCAGGCGCTGCGCGACACGGTGCTGGCGATGGCGTCGGCCGGGCGCACCTCCGACCAGATCGTGGAAGACGTGATCGGGCGCCGCGGCGAGCACCTCCGCATCGTTCCGCGGCAGGCCGGCGTGGGGCTGTGGGCGTGGGTGCTGCCGCCCGCCGTGCTGTTGCTGGGCCTCGGCCTGGTCGTCTACCGGCTGATGGCGATGCGGCGCGCCCGTGCGGGGCTGGCGCCCGAGCCGGCGGGGGCGATCAGCGAGGTCGAGCGCGCGCAGGTGGAGGCGGCGCTGCGGCAGTTCGACCGCGGCGAGGTGGGCGGATGACCCTCCTCCTCCTTTCCGCCCTGATGGCGACCTTCGCCGGCGTCTACGTGATCCGCCCCATCATCGCGCGCCGCAGGGCCCTGGTGGTGGACACCGCGCCGGGCGCGCTCCTCGACGCCGAGGCGCGCCGCCGCTCCACGCTGGCCGCGCTCAAGGACCTGGAGTACGACTTCCTCGGCGGAAAGCTGGACCGGGCCGACTACCTGGCCCAGCGCGACCGGCTGAGCTACGAGGCGCTGGCCGCCATCCGCGCGGCCGAGGCGGCGCAGGCCACGGCGGGCGCCGGGGTGGTGGACGGGACCCTCGCGCGCGACGCCGAGATCATCACGCACGACTGCGGCTTCGTGAACCCGCCGGCCAGCCGCTTCTGTGCGGGCTGCGGAAAGCGGCTGCGGTGAGCACCCCGTCCGCACCCGCGCCGGCCGTCGCGTGCCGCGGGGTGGAGAAGTGGTACGGCCCGCTCCCGGCGGTGCGGGGGATCGAGTTCACGTTGGACCCGGGCGAGTTCCTGACCGTGTTCGGGCCGAACGGGGCGGGGAAGACCACGCTGCTGCGCATTCTGTGCGGCGCGGTGCGCCCCACCCGCGGCGAGGTCACCGTCGGCGGCGACGAGGTGGCGAGCGACGCGGCGCGGCGGCGGATCGGGCTCCTCTCGCACCAGACCTTCCTGTACCCCGGGCTGAGCGCGGCGGAGAACCTGGACTTCTACGCCCGCCTCTACGGGCTGCCGCGCCGCCGCGAGCGGGTGGAAGAGGCGCTGGTCTCCGTCGGATTGCAGGACCGGCGCGGCGACCGGGTGCGCACCTTCAGCCGGGGGATGCAGCAGCGGCTGGCGCTGGCGAGAACGCTGCTGCACGGGCCGAGCGTCGTCCTTCTCGACGAGCCGTACACCGGGCTCGACCCGCACGCCGCCGCCATGCTGCGCACCGTGCTCGAGCGGCTGAAGGATGGGCGGACCACCGTCGTCCTGGTGACGCACAACCTTTCGCAGGGGCTGGAGCAGGCCGACCGCGTGGTGGTGCAGGTGGGCGGCCGCTGGGTGAGCGACGAGCCGCGCGCCGCGGTCGATGCCGCCGCCTTCGAGCGGGTCTACACGGACCGCGTGGCCGCGGCGGTGTGAGGGTGATCGCCGTCGAGCCGCGCGAGCCCGCCGTCACCGCCTCCGCGGACGCATCCACGGACACGTCCGCCGGGCGTGACGTCGGCCGTCACCGGGACGATGCCGAAGCGGGATTCCTGGGGCAGGTGTGGGCGGTGGCGCGGAAGGACCTGCTGCTGGAGGCGCGCTCGCGCGAGCGGCTGCTGTCGATGGGGACCTTCGCGGTGCTGGTGGCGATCGTCTTCAGTTTCGCGGTGGACCCGGCGGTGCGCGCGCGCTCCATCGGCGGCGCGATGATCTGGGTGACGATCCTGTTCGCGGGCACACTGGGGCTGGGGCGCTCGTTCGCGCTGGAGCGCGAGGCCGAGGCGCTCACCGGCGTGCTGCTGGCCCCCGTGGACCGGGGGGCGCTGTTCCTGGGGAAGTGGCTGGCCAACATGGCGGTGGTGCTGGCCGTGGAGGCGCTGATCTTTCCCGTGTTCGCGCTGTTCTTCAACCTGGGCTTCCGCGGCTCGCTGGCGGCGCTGGCGGCGGTGGTGGTGCTGGCGACGGCGGGGTTCATGGCGCTGGGCACGCTGTTCGGCGCCGTCGCGGCGCACACGCGGCTGGGCGAGACGCTGCTCCCCATCCTGCTGCTGCCGCTGCTGGCGCCGGTGGTGATCTTCGCCTGCGCGGCCACCCAGCGGCTGCTGGTGGGCCGCCCCGTGAGCGACGTGGTGAGCCAGCTCAAGATGCTGGGCGCCTTCGACCTGGTGTTCCTGTTCGTCTGCACGGCCATCTTCGGCGCCGTGCTGGAGGAGTAGATGGAGACGACGACCGCTTCGCCCCCCGCCGCCGGCTACGTGCCGAGCGGCGTGGGCTCGCAGACCGATTCGCTGGCGGGCACGCGCCGCTGGGCCGTGGTGCTGGCCGCCCTGGCCGCGGCCACCCTGCTGGGCGGGCTGTACATGGTGTTCTTCCACGCGCCCACCGAGGCGACGATGGGGATCGTGCAGCGCATCTTCTACGTGCACGTGCCCGCGGCGTGGACGGCGTTCCTGGCGTTCGGGATCGTGGCGCTGTGCAGCGCCGGCTACCTCTGGCTGCGCGACCCGCGGCTCGACGCGATCGCCGTGTCGGCGGCCGAGCTGGGGCTGATGTTCACCACCATGGTGCTGCTCACCGGGCCGCTGTGGGGGAAGCTGGCGTGGGGCGCCTGGTGGGTGTGGGAGCCGCGGCTCACCCTCACGCTGCTGCTGTGGTTCATCTACGCCGGCTACTTCATGCTGCGCGGCGCGGCCGAGAGCCCCGAGCGCGGCAAGCGCTTCGCGGCGATCCTGGGCGTGGTGGGCGCGGTGGACATCCCGCTGATCCACATGAGCGTGCAGTGGTGGCGCAGCCAGCACCCGCAGGCGGTGATTCTGCGCCCCGAGGGTGCCCAGGCCGATCCCGCCATCGTGCAGACGGTGCTGGTGTGGGTGCTGGCCTTCACGCTCCTGTTCTTCTCGCTCCTGCTCTTCCGCTACGGGGCCGAGCGCCTGTCGCACCGCGTGCAGGCCCTGCGCGCGGCGCCGCGCTGACCCGCTGATCTGAATCTGACGAGCTGACCGACATGCGCATCCTCCGCCCGACCCGTTTCGCGCTGGCCGCCGCCGCGCTCCTGGCCTTCGCCCCCGCTCCGGTGCGCATGCTCGCGCAGGAGACGTCGACCACCAGCGCTCCCGCCGGCGAGACCGCGCCGGGTGCGCCGCTGACGGCCGCGCCGGAGCAGGCCGCCGCCACGTCGTCCGGCCTCCCGGCCTCGGTCACGGCCGCGCGGACGCTGCGGGCGCACTGGCACGTGTACACGGCGTTCACCATCGCCTGGCTGCTGGTCTTCGGCTACGTGATCTCGCTGGCCCGCCGCTTCGGCCGGCTGGAGAACGAGCTGAACGCCCGCGGCGCGTCGTAAGCCGAATCGACCGTAGCGGATCATGAGAAGCGGGCGCCCCGGATCTCGGGGCGCCCGCTTGCTTGGCCGGCGCACCCGCCGGGTTCACCTTCGTTCCGGCCCCGATCTCAGCAGAAGCAGTCGATCTGCTCCCTGCTGTTGCAGTTCGTCTCCGTCGAGACCGTGCACTCGATGTAACACCGGGTGACTCGGGTTCCGGCCGCGAGTACCGTCCCCCTCGCGCTTTCACCCTTCGCGGTCTCGAACGTCTGGATCTTCAGCTCGTCGACATTCAGCGCCAGCTTCTTCATGGGAATCCTCCGTGTAGGAAATAGGGGCGGGTGCGCGCGACCGTGAACCCATGATAGGCCGCGCGCTATCAACATTTCAAGACAAATATTTTGTGAGCAGTAGCGCCCGCATCGTTTGGTCGATTCAGCGGGGGCGCTCCTGCATCGGAGCGCCCCGTCTGCATGGCGGCAGGAAGGGCGGCGAAGGCCCGGCCGTCGACCCGGAGCCGGAAAGTCGATGTACCTGCCCAGGCAGGTCAGGCGGGCTTCGCCTTGCCGGAGGGGAAGAAAAGCCTCACCAGCCGCAGCGCGGAGAATGCCAGGACGGGCGCCCAGAGCAGCGTCCACACCCACCGCCACCCGGCGAAGGGTGACGCGGGCGCGGGGGGCGGCGCGGGCTGGTTCCACGGGCGCACCACCGTGACCCAGGCCAGGAACGCGTCGCCCACCGGGAGCTCGCCGAAGGCGTACGAGCGGCGCCCGCCCCACTGCACCGGCACCCCCAGCACCTCGGGCGATGCGCGCAGGTCGGCGGCCGCCGCTGGACGTCCGACCATCCGCGCCGCCGCGACGCCCACCACCGAGGCCGGGGCGCTCACCCCCAGGATCACCGGTCCCGAGTCCACGTCGCCCTCTCCATTCACGCCGTGGGGGTATTCGCGCACGGCCGGGAGGAGGCCGGCGAAGCGGGTGGCGAACGTCCGCTCGAACGCGCGGTACTGCGCGGCTGCCACGGCAGGGTCGATCTCGGCGATGAAGCGGATCGTCAGCGCAGCCGACTCGCCGCGCGGCTGCGGCGACCACGCCGCGTGGGGGATGAGCCCCGTGGCCGGGTCGGCCCGCGCCAGAGCGGCGCGCAGCCAGGCCTCGGCGGTGCGCGTGTAGCGCGGGTCCAGCAGGGTGCCGCACGAGCGGAGCACCGCCGCCGCCGCCGCGTTGTCGGCGGGCCACGTGGCGTTCGGGTAGCTGTCCAGGAACGGCCCCTGGCTCCGGAAGGCGGTGTCGAGCCGCGCGCACGTGCCGCGGAACGCGGTGTCGCCCGCCGCGCCGCCGCCCAGGTGCAGGAGGCCGGCGCGCAGGTGGCCGACCCACCCCTCGTAGAACACCCCCAGGGGGAGGCTGCCCGCCGGCTCGAACGTCTCCCGCGAGCGGGGTGCTTCGGCCAGCACCAGCGCGCGGGCGCGAAGCGCCTGATCCGCGGTGCCACGCCCGATGTCTACCCACGCCAGCCCGTACAGCGCGAGAGTGAAGACGCGGCCTTCCGGAAAAAGCTCCTGCATCCGGTCGGCGCGCTCTTCCAGGCCGTTTTCGAGGTAGGCGAGCTGTGCGAGGGCGGTGCGGGTGGCGGCGGGGGTCGCGGGGTCCGGCGCCAGGGCGACACGGCCCAGCATCAGCGACGAGACGAGGAGGGTGATCGTCCACACGAATGCTCGCAGCGCCCGTCCGGCGGGGCTGCTGCTACGGGTCCGCGGCTTTCTCATTGCGGCACGTGAGAGGGGGTCGTCCAGCTGGGCGCGGCGTAGAAGACGGTACGCTGCTCGTCAATCAGCACCCGTGCAGTCGGCGGATGCGTGCGAACATGCCCGCTCCCGTGCGACGGTGCAAAGCGACGAGTTGCAATCACATCACGAGGGGGGAAGACGCGCGAACGTCGTCACCCGCCGAGACGTTCTCCCGCCGCGACGGAGCGCGTACGCTGATCCCCGCTCCTGGTCCCGCGCAGAGTCCCAGGCTGTCACGGGCGAGGACGATCCGGGCGCGGGCCTCCGCGGTCCGGGCTCATCTTTTACGCCACGGCGGTGCGTGTTATGCAGCCGGGTTCCCCGTCCTCGCGGCGGGCTTCCGCGCCCGGCGCACACCGTTCCCCTCGCCAGGAGAAACGCCATGGAGAAGGTCAAGCTGACCGTGGACGCGTTGCGCGTGGAATCGTTCCCGACGGCCGAGATCGCGCAGGTGAGGGGAACCGTGCACGCGCAGCAGGTCACGCGGCCACGCTTCAGCTGCGCAAACAGCTGTGAGGAGAGCTGCACGTGCCAGATCGCGTCCATCTGCTGGAGCTGCATCGATTGCTGATCGCCGGGCTTCATGGTTCCCGGCTTGTGGTCGATGAACAGCGGGGCGCTCCGGCATCGGGGCGCCCCGCCTGCATTCGGCAGGAGCAGAGATCCAGAACGGCAGGGGGGCACACGAGACATGGAGACGGGGAGAGATACGGCGGTTCCTCTGTGTCTCTGTGCCTCTGTGTGACCCCAACGACCGCATGTCCCCGGCACGGAGGTAGGATTTTGCGGTGATGGACGCTTGCGGCTGCCGCGGCGGCCGCGAATACTGAACCCGTCACCCGCCAGATGTTCTCCCGCCGCAACGGAGCGCGCATGCTGATCCCCCGCTTCTGGTCTCGCGCAGAATCCCAGGCTGTCACGCCCGAAGGGAAGCCGGTGCGCTTCCACGTGTGGCGCGGCTCGCGCGGGAGCGAGGCGGAGGCGCAGGTGCTGGCGCAGGAGGCGGTGGGGCGCATCGCCGAGCGCATCCGCCGCGGCGAGGGCTTTCCCGAGCGCTACAGCTACGGCGAGCGGCCGCTGCGCGAAGAGGTGCTGCGCGAGATCGTGGCCGGGGGCGTGGAGGTGCCCGACGCGGCGATCACCCGCAACTCGTACGGCGCGTTGGTGCTGAACGCGGCGCGCGCGTTCTTCATCGACGTCGACTTCACGCACGGCGAGCCGCCGCAGCCGCCGGCTTCCGCCGCGCCGGCCGCCCAGCCGGCACAGTCGCTGTGGGGGATCGTGGACTCGCTCCCGCTTCCCGGCGGGCTGCGCTCCATCGTGGACCAGTTCCGGCCCGTGCAGCAGCATCAGCCCGGCGGTCCGCCGCCCACCCGCGCGCCGACGGACCCCACGGCCCCCGCGCGCGAGCAACTGCGCACGCTGGTCGCGGGCCGCCCCGGGTGGCGGGTGCGCGTGTACCGCACCTACGCGGGGCTGCGCTACCTGGTGACGCACGCGCCCTTCTCGCCCACCGGCGGAGAGACGCAGGCGATCCTGGCCGCCGTGGGCGCCGACATGCAGTACATCCGCCTCTGCCAGATCCAGAAGAGCTTCCGCGCGCGGCTCACCCCCAAGCCGTGGCGGATCGGGATGGAGAACCCGCCGGTGCGCTTCCCCTATGAGAGCCCGGCGCACGAGCAGGAGATGCGCGCGTGGGAGGCGCGCTACACGCAGGCCTCGCAGGGCCGCGCGACCTGCCACTTCATCGAGGAGATCGGCGACGGCGCCGAGCACCCCGACATCGCCCCGCTCCGCGCCCTGCACGACGAGCAGACGCGCGCCACCTCGGGGCTGCCGCTGGCGTAACCGTATATACGTTTTCGATGGAAACGACGAAGCCCGCCGGGAGACACGCTCCCGGCGGGCTTTCGCCGTGATCACAGGATCACCGTCCCTCCGGACTGCCGACACAACGACGCTCGCGCCCCGTCTGTGACAGAGATTCGGGCCGCGCGGACGAGCTTCGTCTCAGGGCAGTCCGTGGAATGGCGAGGCCCGCCGGGAGCCGCGCTCCCGGTGGGCCTCGTTCTGACGGGTGGATGCGTCAGGTGGCCGGCTGCAGCCTGGCCGTGACCTGCACCGTCCGGGCGCCGCAATCGCCCTGCTCGACCTTCACGCCCGACTTCGTCCAGAGCTGGTAGCCGGTCTGGCGGACGCGGACGGTGAAGGTGCCGGTGCGGTTGCCGCCCACGCCCATCGACGTGATCGGCCCCGTGGGCGCGGTGACCGAATCGACACCGGCGGCGTTGGCCAGCACCAGCGTGGCGCCAGGGGTCACGTTGGCGCTGGTGACGGAGTCGAGCGCGGTCACCTGCACCGAGGGTGGAACGGCGGCCGGGCAGATGCCCGGATTGGAGATCTCCTCGCACGCGGCGAGGGCGAGGACCGCGGGGAGTGCGAGCCACGTTCTCTTCATGGCGGATCGTCGTGTGGGTGGATTCGTCTGTTTCTATCCAGCCTCACACAACGACGCTCGTCCGTGCCCTGTGACGGCGAACGTCGCGTTCGGACAAAGTTCGTGGCGCGGGGCGGCTCGGCCGGGTCAGCGCGGGAGCTGGCGGACCGCCTCGGGGTGCAGCTCCAGCCAGTCGGACCGCAGCTCCACGAAGGGGCCGGCATCCACGGCCACGCTTCCCCACAGCGGGTGGTCCATGGCCACCAGCAGCGTCAGCATCAGCCCGAACACGGCGGCCATCATGGCGGTGAGGATCAGCTGCGCGCGGGTGTTCTCCATCCAGAAGAACGCCGCGAACCCCACGGTGATCATCCCGCCCAGGATCACGATGGTCCAGGTGACCAGACCCACGCCCTGCTGGCCCTTGAACACCCGCATGCGCCGCGCGTCGAGCACCTCCTCCATCTCGCCGACGAGCTGCGGGTACACGCGTTCCTCCTGCGGTGTGGAGGGGCGGAAGGTGTAGACCGCATCCGCCAGCCGGTCCACGGCGCGCAGGGTACGCACGCTCCGCTCGCCGTGGGCCAACGCGGGCCACTCTTCCTCGATCACCAGGTTCACGTAGACGGCAAGGTCGCGCTGCAGGCGCGCGCGGTTGGCGGGCTCCAGCCCCATCATCACGCGGAACAGGTCGCCCGAGGCGTTGGCCTCGCTCACCACCGCCTCTTCCACCTCGCTGTAGTCGCCCTGCGCGCTCACCACCAGCAGCCCCAGCGCCACGGCGTACATCACCCCGATGAAGGCGTGCAGCGCGGCCGCGGTGCCGTTGTCTTCGGCCGAGAGGCGCCAGCGCATGCGCCGCACGAACCACACGGTCCCCAGCGCGTAGGCGATGCACAGCGCCAGCAGGACGGCCGACAGCAGCGGCACGGGAAGGTCGTAGAGCCAGTGCATGGGCGGGGAAGGTGGGGCCGGGCGAGCGGGCGGGGAGGGGAAGTCGAAAGAAAGATTGTGGGATCAGTATAATCCTGCCGGCCGACGAGCGCACCGATGATGAGCCCGCGGGGCCCCTCTCCCTGGCGCTTCGCGCCTGTCCCTCCCCCCAACAGCCTGGGGGAGGGACGAAGGCTCGCTGTCGCTCGCGTCTGGACTTCGGACGGGATGGTGGCTTGCCGCGGTGTGCGGGACCGGAACGATCAGGCTTCGGCCGCATCGAGCGTAAGGCGAATCGATCGAGCCCACTCCGCCACGCGCTCGGGATACCCTTCCACCCCGCCGGCGCAGACGTCGGCCACGGTCATCGGCCAGCATTCCACGGGCCAGCGCACCACGGGGTCGCCCGCTTTGCGCATGATGCTGCCGCCCGATGCCGTCCGCTGCGCGCGTGCACGGAGCTGGGGTATGCCCGCGCGGCCCTCCAGCGCCTCGGCCAGGCCCGCGCGGAGGTCGGCGAGCGCGCGGGCCGTGTAGCCCATGCTCTCCGGATGCTGGAGGACGTAGCATGCCACCGCGTAGAAGTGCGGCAGCGCCCCCGCGGCTTCGGGCACCTGCGCCTCGATCGCCAGAAGCTCATGGAAGTTGTCGCGGCACACCCCGCCCCGGGGCACCGCCGCGCCGCACTCGGGGCAGGATTCATCCACGGTGGATCACCGGTTGGTTGTTCTCGTCGACGCGCCGGGCCCTCTCCCTGGCGCTACGCGCCTGTCCCTCCCCCAAACAGCCTGGGGGAGGGACGTGGGCTCGCTTCGCTCGCGGCTACTTCATCACAGGTGGGAGACCGGTGCCGTGCACGGATATCGCGGCATGAGCCGAAGCCGGTAGTCCGCGAAGGCGGACTTCGTGTGGTTGTTGCAGCGGTTTCAACCGCCCTCTACCCTCGCCGGCCGCCGGAGCCGCTACCGACCGACGCGTCAGCGCACCCCGGCCAGCGTCAGCACCAGCAGCAGCGCCCACTGCGTGCCCAGGTGGCTGTCCTTGGTGTCGAACCACTCCTGCAGCGAGTGCGCGTTCCCGCCGTTGCCGCCGCCGTCGATGGTCAGCGCGGGGATCCCCAGGTTGATGGGGAGGTTGGCGTCGGTGCTCGCCGCGCCCGCCTCGGGGGTGAAGCCCAGCCGCTTTCCCGACTCCGTCGCCGCGCGGACGATCAGCGCGTCGGCGGCCTGGCGGCCCGCGGGGCGTACGCCGGTGCTCTCGATCGACACCGTCAGCCTCTCCGTGGCGTTCCAGCGCGCGTTCTCCTCGTCCAGCGCCTGCCGCACCGCCGCCTGGAAGCGCGCGTCCAGCGAGTCGAGCCGCGCGGGGTCCACCGAGCGCATGTCCACCAGCATGCTGGCCTCGCCGGCGATGGCGTTCACCGACGTGCCTCCTTCTACCACGCCCACCGTGAAGGTCACGCGCGGGTCGGCGGGCACCTGGAACTCGGCGATCTTCGCGATGGCGCGGCCCAGCGCGTGGATCGGGCTGGGCCGGCCGAAATCGCCGTAGCTGTGGCCGCCCGGCCCCTTGTAGGTCACCCGGTAGCGATGGCTCCCCACCGCGTCCCTCACGAAGTTGAGCCCGATCCCGTCCACCGAGATGAAGTGGTCGATGCGCCCCCTCAGCTCGCGCTCGAACAGGTGGCGCACGCCGCGCAGGTTCCCCGCGCCCTCCTCGCCCACGGTGCCCACGAAGAGGATGGTGCCGCGCGTGCGGATCGCCGCCTCGTCCAGCGCACGGGCCACGGAGAGGAGCACCGCCAGCCCGCGGCAGTCGTCGCCGATGCCGGGGGCGCGCAGGATGGTGCCTTCGCGCCGCACCCGCACGTCGGTGCCTTCGGGGAACACGGTGTCGAGGTGGCCGGAGATGAGCACCACGGGCTCTCCCGGCACCCCCGGCCGTTCCGCGATCACGTTGCCCACCGAGTCGACGCGCACGTTGCGCAGCCCCGCCGCCGCCAGCCGGCGCCGGTAGTCCTCGCCGCGCCGGGCCTCCTTGAACGGCGGCGCCTCGATCTCGCAGATGGCGATCTGCTCCTCGATGGTCCGCGGCTCGGTGCGCGCGATGAACTCCAGCGCCCGCCGCACGCTGGCGTTGTCGGGCACGACGACGGGGTTCGCTCCCGTGCGCTGGGCGGCGGCCGGCAGGGCGGAGAGGGCGAGCACGCCCAGCAGGGAGGCGAGGACCGGTGCGTTTCGAGTCATGCGGGTCACCGTCGGGAGATGGGGGATGCGAGGCGGCGAATGTAGCTTCGGGCGCGGCGCGGGGTCAAAGCCGGGGGCCGCGCGGGGGCTCTGACTTTGGCGCTTCGCCCAGCGCCGGGGGGCACTTTCCTGCCGCTGCGCGACGTCCCGTGGGCCCTCTCCCTGCCGCTTCGCGGCTGTCCCTCCCCCAAACTGCCTGGGGGAGGGACGGGGCTCGCTGTCGCTCGCGTCTTACTTCGAGTGTGGCCGCGGCGTTGGTTGAGAACGATGATTGTCGGCGCGGGTTGATTCTGAATCTGACTACACCTGCATCTGCCCCGAAGCTTGGCTCCGCGCACCTGCGCCGCGGCTGCTCCGCCGCCTGTAGTCCGCGAAGGCGGACTTCGTGTGGTTGTTGCCGCGGATTCATCCGCCCTTGGACGAATGCCCCGGCCCGCTCCTGTGTCCGATGCGACCGCGGATTCATCCGCCCCGGATTGATGCCCCAGCCCCACCCTCCGCGCACCGACCTTGCATCGCCCGCAGGGGTGTTCGCCGGATGACGCCCGCGCGCCCAGTGGCCCGCATCGGCCCGGCTCCGTACATTGCCAGACATGGTTTCGCTCTTCGACATCCTCGGCCCCACCATGGTGGGCCCCAGCAGCTCCCACACGGCGGGCGCCTGCCGCCTGGGGCAGATGGCGCGCGCCATCGCCGGCGGCACCCCCGAGCGCGCGCTGGTGCGCCTGCACGGCTCGTTCGCCGCCACCGGCGAGGGGCACGGCACCCACCGCGCCATCGTGGGCGGGCTGATCGGCCTGAGCCCCGACGACCTGCGCCTGCGCGAAGCCTACGAAGAGGCGACGGCCGCGGGGCTGCAGTGGGAGTTCGAAGACGTGGAGCTGGGCGACGACGCGCACCCCAACAGCGCCATCGTCACCACCTGGCTGAACGGCGAGGAGGTGGTGACGCGCGGCGCAAGCCTGGGCGGCGGGCGGGTGGAGGTGACCGAGGTGGACGGATTCCCCGTGTCGCTGGGCGGCAACTACCACACGCTGGTGCTGCTGGCGCACGACGAGCCGGGGACCATCGCCGCCGTGGCCACCATCCTGGCCGCGCACCACGTGAACCTGGCCACCATGCGGGTGGACCGCACCGGCCGCCACCAGGACGCGCTGATGACCATCGAGGCCGACGAGCCGATCAGCGACGCCGCGCTGGGGGCCGTCCGCTCGTTCCCGTGGCTGCGCTGGGCCCGCGTGGTCCCCAAGATCGCCTAGCGGGGTATCACCCGGCATGCACAAATCCATCGAGTCGCTGATCCGCGACGCAGAAGAGAGCGGCCGCCCGCTGCCGCAGGTGGTGCTCGAGACCGAGGCCGCCGAGACCGGCGTGCCCGCCGCCGAGATCCGCGCCCGCATCGCCCGCACGCTGGCGGTGATGCGCCGCGCCGTGGACGAGGGGCTGAAGGGCGAGGTGCGCTCGGCCAGCGGCCTCACCGGCGGCCGCGCGCGCAAGCTGTGGGAGAACGGCCCGCGGCTGCTGGGCGCCCGCGTGACCGAGACGCTGGCGCGCGCCATCAGCACCCTGGAGGTGAACGCCGCCATGGGGCTGATCGTGGCCGCGCCCACCGCCGGCGCCGCCGGGGTGCTCCCCGCCGTGCTGGTGAGCATGGACGACTTCGAGCACCTGGGCGACGACAAGCTGGTGGACGCCATGCTGGTGGCCGGCGGCGTGGGCGGCGTGATCGCCCAGCGCGCCTCGCTGGCCGGCGCCGAGGGCGGGTGCCAGGCCGAGACGGGGACCGCGGCGGCGATGGGTTCGGCGGCGGTCACCTGGCTGTCGGGCGGCTCGCACGAGCAGATCGGCACCGCGATCGCGCTCACGCTGCAGGGGATGCTGGGGCTGATCTGCGACCCGATCGGCGGGCTGGTGGAGATCCCCTGCATCTACCGCAACGCGTCGGCGGCCATGCAGGCGATCGCCGGGGCCGAGATGGCGCTGGCGGGGCTCGACTTTCCCGTGACCCCCGACGAGGTGATCGACGTGATGGGCGAGGTGGGGCGGCGGATGCCCAGCGCCTACCGCGAGACGGCGATGGGCGGGCTGGCGGCCACCCCCAGCGCGCGCAAGCTGGTGCAGATCCGTCCGTCGTCGCGCCCCTCCGGCATCAGCCGCTGAAGCCATGACGCGACTGGATTCGGCCTGGCCCGCGGAGGGCGGCGCGCCGGTGCGCGGGGGTGGACACGCGGCGGCGCGGGTGAAACTTTGTCTCGCGGCGGCGCGTAACTCCCGGCGGAACGACTGATGATTTCCACCGTCCTCCTGCTGCTCCTGGTGGCCTACCTCGCCCGCTGGGTGCTGGGCGGCGCGGGCGGCCGCGGCGACCGCCAGCTCGAGGCGCAGCACACGGCCGAGATCGCCCGGCTGCGCGAAGAGGTCGACCAGCTCACCGCCCACGTGGTGAGGCTGCAGGACGAGCAGTCGTTCACCATGCGCCTCCTGACCCGAGGCGAACAGCCCCCGGCGCTGGACCCCCCGGCCGGCGAGGCGCCCCAGAACCCGACGACGACGGAGATGCCCTGAACATGCTCACGCGCGAAGAAGTGGAAGGCTACCTGCTGCGCATGGGGCTTGACCACCATGAGATCGGTGAAGGAATGTGGCTGGCGGCGTCGGGGAGCGGCCCCGGCATCGTGATCCACCTGTCGCCCCCGCTGCTGGTGTTCCGCATGAAGGTGATGGACCTGCCGGCCGACGAGCCGCGCTGCGGCACGCTGTTCCGCCGGCTGCTGGAGCTGAACGCCACCGACCTGGTGCACGCCGCCTACGCGCTGGAGGAGGGCGACGTGATCCTCACCGAGAGCCTCGAGGTGGAGAACCTGGACTTCAACGAGTTCCAGGCCACGATCGACTCGTTCCAGATGGCGCTCGCCTCGCACCTGGACTCGCTGGCCGAGTACCGCGACTGCGCGCCGGCCCAGGCCTGAACCGAAAGCACATCCCATGGGAATCTTCGATCGTTTCTCCACGATGCTCAGGTCGAACCTGAACGACCTGATCGCCCGGGCCGAGAACCCGGAAAAGATGCTCAACCAGGTGATCGAGGACATGCGCGGCCAGCTCGCCAAGGCGAGGCAGGAGGTCGCGGTGGCGATCGCGGACGCGGCCAAGCTGAAGAAGCAGGCCGACGACGAGCAGAAGCAGGCGCAGGACTGGGAGCAGCGCGCCATGCTGGCGGTGCGGCAGGGGCGCGACGACCTGGCCCGCCAGGCGCTGATGCGGCACCAGGAGCACGCCGTGCGCGCGCAGGAGCTGTTCAGCACCTGGCAGCGCCACCAGGAAGACACCGAGCGGCTGCGCGACGCGCTGCGCCAGCTGAACGAAAAGATCCAGGAGGCGCAGCGCAAGAAGAACCTGCTGATCGCCAAGCAGCGCCGCGCGCAGGCGCAGCGCCGCATCCACGAGACCATGTCGGGGCTTTCCGACTCGAGCGCCTTCGAGGCGTTCGACCGCATGGCCGACAAGATCGAGCAGAACGAGCGCCTGGCGCTGGCCGCCGCCAGCGTGAGCGAGGAGCTGACCGGCGACAGCCTGGACCGCGAGTTCAAGCAGCTGGAGTCGGGCGGGAGCGAGGAGCTCGACTACAAGCTGATGGCGATGAAGCAGCAGCTGGGCATCCTTCCGCCCCCGCCGCCGGCCGAGAACCGCGCGCTGGGTGCCGGCCAGCCGCAGCAGCAGCCCCAGCCGGCGGCCGCCGGCGCCGCCGCGCCGGGGAACAACGGCCAGGGCGCGCCCATCGTCCCCCCCGCCCCCGAGGCGGGCGGCCCGCGCATCCACGAGGCCGAGCTGCTGGAAGAGTTCGAGGCGCTGGAAGAAGAGGAACGCGGGCGGGCCTGAGCCGCGGAGTCTTCGTCGGGGTCCTTGCGACGCCGCTGCTCGAAGCCCCTCCCTCGCAACGTGCGGGGGAGGGGCTTCGTCGTCCTCGGCGGATGCGGACGGGGATCGTGCCTTTGAGACAGGCATTGGCGCATGCCGCGGGGCGGCCCCCTCCCCCCGGCCCCCTCCCCCGCTACGCGGGGGAGGGGGTGAACTGCGCTCGTAAGGCAGAGGGATTCGCTGGTCTGGTGGGCTATGGCTCGGGCTCACCGTCTGCTTGGAACCGCAGCTCCCACCGGATCTTCTCGACCACTTCAGCGAGGTTGGCTTCCACCTCGTCGTTGCGGAAGCGGATCACGCGGATGCCGCGGAGGGCAAGCAGGCGCGTGCGCTCGGCATCGCGCTCCTGCTGGGTGTCGTGCACGGCGCCGTCCACCTCGATCGCGAGCTTGTGCGAGGGGGCGTAGAAGTCCAGCACGAACCGCCCGATGGCGTGCTGCCGCCGGAATCGTACACCGTCGATCTGAGTTTTTCGAAGCGCCGCCCACAAGCTGCTCTCCGCCGGTGTCATCGCGCTGCGCAGCACGCGCGCAGCGTCGCGGATCTCCGGCACCTCCGTGCGCCACCTCGGTCGCCTGTCCCGCACGAACGCTCACCCGCGGTCGAAGTTGCAGTTGCAGTGCTCCCCTCCCCCCGCGAAGCGGGGGGGAGGGGCCGGGGGAGGGGGGCCCGCCGCGGC
>DASWMA010000784.1:0-3510 GCA_036399995.1 Longimicrobium sp.
CCCCCCCCCCGCTTCTGCTTTGTGCCGCACGGCGCGCGTTCGGGGGCTGGGAAGATATGCGATTAGCGCAGTTTATGCCAATACGTTGTGTATCTAAAACAGCGGTGCTCCAGGTGGCGTGAACGGTGCTTGGTCGGCCAACCACCGCGATCGATGGACTGGCGGATCCAAGTGGTTGCTGGTGAACGAGATCGGCGGCGCGGAGAGCGTCGGAAGGGCTGGATCGGCGTCGCGGCGCGCCGTGGCTCGTGAATGACTAATTCCAGGGTGGCGCAATCGGGCGGGTGGCCGCACCACGGGGTCGGGGGCAGCGGGCGGGGCAATCGATCACAATGATGCCAACATGGCAGAGGCAGCAGCGGCACCGGCCGCTGCTGCCCCTTTGTAATCGCGCGAGCGTTAGATCTCAGGACTGCGCGGCGGCCGGAGTGTCGCGCGCGGGGCCGGTTTGCCGCGTGGTAGAGCCGGCCAGCGTGGGGCCGCCAGCGGGAGTGTGGATCGGTCAGCCGCGCGAGTTCAGCCGTACGACCTCTTCGCGCTCCATCTCCACGGCGACACCGTCCACCAACCCGGGCTGGAAGGGGAACTCGCGCAGCGCGTCCAGCACCCACCGGTCCAGCCCGTCCGAACCCGATCCGCGCAGGAGCTGCGTATCGGTCACGGTGCCGTCGGGGGCCACCACCACGCGAACGCGGATCGGCGTGGGCCGCCGCGTGCCCTCCAGCGACGGCGAGCTCACGCGGAACCGGGCGCTCAGCTGCGGCTCGCAGATCTCGGAGCGGCCCACGCGGAACACCGGGTTTCCGCCGGGCTCGATGCGCACCCGCACGCTGAACGAGCGGCCGCGCGCCTGCGGACGGAGATGCTGGCGCAGCAGCTCCTCGAACTCGGCCGCCTTCCCCTGCGGCAACAGGTACTCCAGGTCCTTCACCCGCTCCACGGCGCCGCTAGCGTTGAAGGCGACGGAGTACAGGGCGAACATGTTGCCCTCGCGCAGCGGGAGGCGGGTGGCGAACTCGGCCACGGCGGCGGCCAGCGCGGCGGAGTCGGCGAGTTGCGACAGGGCGGGGAGCTGCCCGGGCGTGGTGGCCACGTTGCACCCCTGGCGCGGCGCGGGGCGGTCGCTGAGCAGCTGCTCGGCCCGGCTCTGGGCGTGGCCCGCGGAGGGGGCGAGGAAAAGGGCGGCGGCGGCCACCACGGCCACGGCGCAGGCCGAGCGGGCGGAGGGATGGGTCAGGTTCATCGGTGAGCCTCGAGAAATGAGGGAATCGGTGCGGAGCAAGATAAACATCCGCTCACTCGAACGCGACCTTTCCGCGCGAGGCGTGCGTAATGTGCGGTCGGGCGATGGTGCTCCGTGCGGGGGGAGTGAGCGGATGTGAGGGTTCGAGCGTCGTGGAGGCCGGCGGCGTGTGGGACAACGAAAAAGGGGAGGATCGCGGCGTTCGCCGATCCTCCCCTTCTTTTCCTCCGACAGCCAGGGCTCAGTCGTTGCCGTTGCTGGTGGTCTCGGGGGCTGCGGTGGTCTGCTGGGCCGTTGCAGTCGCGGTCGCCCCTGCGGCGGCGGCGGGGATGAACATCTGCGCGCGGATCTTCCAGCCGCCGCGCTCGCGCATCATCACGATGGCGGTGGTGCCGGTGACCGCCGGGGGCGGCTCGGCGGTCGAGTCGGCCGCGGTGGGCTGCAGCAGGTAGCGCTGGAAGATGTACAGCAGGTTCCCGCTCACTTCCGCGTCCAGAAGGCCGAAGTCGATGCGCCCCACGCCGGGAAGCTGGGCCTTGAGCGCGGTTTCCACCGCGCTGGCGCCCTGCTGCGTGCTCTGGTCGCCCGGGAGCTGCACCAGCGCCTTGCGGTCATAGATCCGCATCAGCGCGCGGACGTCGTCCTGCTCCCAGGCGCTGCGCCACTCCTCGAGAACGGCGCTGGCCTCGCGCAGCATGTCGCTGCGGTACTGGCTCATGCGCGCGTCGCTCTCGTCGCGCGGCTGGGGGATGGCCTGGGCGTTCCCCCCTGCGGCGGTGAGCGGAATCAGGACGGCGGCGGCGAGCAGGGAGGCCCGGATGCGGGCGGAGGCGAACGTCATCGAAGACCTCGGAAGAAAAGCGAAGGGAGGCGCCACCCACTGGCGCCTCCGCTGCATTCTACACCGCTAACCCGTTTAGTTTCCAGTGGATGGACAAAGTGTGGCTCTCCACCGCGCCCCTCGTGCCGCATCATGCGTCATCGGCCGCGCGCCGCGTCCCCCGGTGTCGCGGCGTGACGGATCGCTACGCTCCGCCGCCGGCCGTGAGGGCGCGGACGATGGCGCCGGCGATCTTGGCGCCGCCCTGCACCGACGGCTCGATGGGGTTGGCGTAGTCCCCCGGCTCGTCGCACACCAGGCGCAGGTCCAGCGTGGGCAGGCCCGCGGCCGCGGCGGAGCGGAGGATGGCGTCGTTGAACACCGAGAGCGCCACCGTGGCGCGGCGCTGGGTGACCGGGTCGCCCAGGTTGCCGTTGTAGATGGTGCAGACGGTCACCGGCAGCCCCAGGCCCACCACCTGCGCCAGCATGGGGCGATAGCGCGCCTGGAAGCCCGCGCCGATCTCGGCCAGCGTGTCGAGCACCTCGCCGTACGACCCCGCGCGGCGGTCCAGGATTCCCACGTGGCCCAGCGCATCGTTCCCGCCCACGCTCAACACCAGGTGCGTGGCGCCCCTGGGGATGCAGCGGAACTGCGACGGCACCTGGTCCACCACCGCGCCGTCGCGCGCGCAGAGCGTGGCCGTCCACCCGTCCCGGAGCTGCCGGTTCAGGTGGTCCAGCACGTCGGGCCCGCCGCCCACGTACGCCTTGTTGTCGAAGATCGAGTCTCCCAGCAGCACCACGTGCGGCACGTCCGTCGTCCTCCTGCGCGGGTCCGTCGAAGTCCAGGCGTTTCGTGCAGGCGCGAGCGGCGTGCCGCGTGCGGAGCAGGGGTTTCGGGCAGGATCCAGCAGGGTTGGACCCGGTGCAGCCCGCTGGGTGCCGGCCGGCCGGCGGACGCGTCCGTCAGTCGCGGCAGCGGAACGGGTTGTCGTCGGGGTTGGCGTTGCTGAGCGCCACCTTGGCCGTGTCGCCGGCCTCGATGGTCACGGCGTGCAGCCAGCTCCAGCGCGCGCCGCCGTACGCGGTGTCGGCCCACACGCGGTATTCGCCCGGCGCGACGCTGTCCAGCCGGAAGTGCGCGGCGGCGTCGGTGGCGGCGCGCTTCGTTGCGCGGCCGGACAGGAGCTGCGCCCGCCGCTGCCACGCCTGCTTCTGCGCCGCGCTGTCGGGCGGCTGGGCGGCCCCGGCGGCGCGCGGGCAGGTGGCGGCCAGCAGCGAGTCGAGCTCCTCGGCCTCGGGCACCAGCGCCACGGGCATCCCGGCCAGGTTCACCTCCTGGCCGCTTTCGGTGACGATGTAGGCGTCGCCCACCAGCACGCCGGGGCGGGCGTCGTTCCCACAGGCGGCCAGCGTAGCGGCGAGCGCGGCGATGGTGAGGATTC
>DASWMA010000785.1:0-2247 GCA_036399995.1 Longimicrobium sp.
CGGACGCCGTCGCCGTCGTCTTCGACTACGCGTCGCTCACCTACCGCGTGCTGAACGAGCGCGCCAACCGCCTGGCGCATCACCTGGTCCGCCTGGGCGTCGGGCCGGAGGTCCGCGTGGGGCTCTGCCTGGAGCGGAGCCTGGAGATGGTGGTCTCGCTCCTGGCCGTGCTCAAGGCCGGGGGCGCCTACGTGCCGCTGGACCCGGGCCTGCCCGCCGAGCGGCTGGCCTACATGCTGGACGGCAGCGCCGTGCCGCTGGTGCTGGTGCAGGCCGCCCAGCGCGGGGCCGTCCCCGCGCGCGAAGGGGTGGAGGTGCTGGCGGTGGACGAGTTGGCGGAGCGGCTGGCGGCGGAGAGCGCTGAGAACCCGAAGAGCGGCGCGCGGCCGGAGTCGCTGGCGTACGTCATCTACACCTCCGGCTCCACCGGCCGTCCCAAGGGGGTGATGAACGCGCACCGGGGCGTGGTGAACCGCCTGGTCTGGATGCAGGCGCAGTTCGGCCTGCGCACGGACGACGTGGTGCTGCAGAAGACGCCGTTCTCGTTCGACGTCTCCGTGTGGGAGTTCTTCTGGCCGCTGCAGCAGGGGGCGCGGCTGGTGATGGCGCGGCCGGACGGCCACCGCGACCCGCGATACCTGCAAGAGGTGATCGAGCAACGCGGGGTGACGACGCTTCACTTCGTCCCCTCCATGCTGCAGCCGTTCGTGGAGGCGGTGGAGGCCGGCCGCTGCGCCTCGCTCCGCCACGTCGTCTGCAGCGGCGAGGCGCTGCCGCCGGCGCTGGTTCGGCGTTTCTACGACCGGTTCGCCGGCCCCGTGGCGCTCACCAACCTGTACGGCCCCACCGAGGCGGCCGTGGACGTGAGCTGGTGGAGCTGCGCGCGTGAGGACGCGGGCGACGTGGTGCCGATCGGCCGGCCGGTGTGGAACACCGCGCTCTACGTGCTCGACGCCGCGCTCCAGCCCGTTCCCATCGGCACCCCCGGCGAGCTGTACATCGGTGGCGTGCAGGTGGCGCGCGGCTACCTGGGCCGCGCCGCGATGACCGCGGAGCGCTTCGTCCCCGATCCGTTCTCGACGGAAGGCGGCGCACGGCTGTACCGCACGGGCGACCGGGCACGCTGGCGGCCGGACGGCGCCGTCGAGTACCTGAGGCGGCTCGACTTCCAGGTGAAGATCCGCGGCTTCCGCATCGAGCTGGGCGAGATCGAGGCCGCGCTGCGCCAAGCGCCCGGCGTCAGGGACTGCACCGTCGTCGCGCGCGAGGAGGAGACCGGCGACCGGCGGCTGGTGGCGTACGTGGTGGGCGCCGTGGAGGCGGAGGCGCTGCGCGACCGCCTGCGGCGCACGCTGCCGGAGTACATGGTCCCGAGCGCGTTCGTGGCACTGGACGCGCTCCCGCTGACGCCCAGCGGCAAGCTGGATCGCAAGGCGCTGCCGGCGCCGGAGGGGGATGCGTACGCGCGGCGGAGCTACGAGGCACCGCTGGGAGAGGTGGAGACGGCGCTGGCCGAGATCTGGGCGGAGGTGCTGGGGGCAGGGCGGGTAGGGCGCCGGGACCACTTCTTCGAGCTGGGCGGGCACTCGCTCCTGGCCATCAAGCTGATCGAGCGGATGCGGCGCAGAGGGCTGCACACGGACGTGCGGGCACTGTTCACCACGCCGGTGCTGGCGGAGCTGGCACTGGTGGTGGGCGGGGAGTCTACGGAGCTGGAGGTCCCGGCGAACGCAATCCCGGAGGGGTGCGCGTCGATCACGCCGGAGATGCTGCCGCTGGTGGAGCTGAGCCAGTCGGAGATCGACCGAGTGGTGGCGGGGGTGCCGGGCGGCGCCGCGAACGTGCAGGACATCTACCCGCTGGCCCCGCTGCAGGAGGGAATCCTCTTCCACCACCTGCTGTCGCAGGAGGGCGACCCGTACCTCCTGTCGAGCGTGGCCGAGTTCGACACCCGCGCCCGCCTGGAGCAGTACCTGGCGGCGCTGCAGGCGGTGATCGACCGCCACGATATCCTGCGCACGTCGATGGCCTGGGAGGGGCTGCGCGAGCCGGTGCAGGTCGTGTGGCGGCACGCGCCGCTTCCGGTGGAAGAGGTGGAGCTGGATGCGGCGGCAGGGGATGCGGCCGAAGAGTTGTGGGCGCGCTACGATCCCCGGCAGTACCGGATCGACCTGGGGCGAGCGCCGCTGCTGCGGGCGTGCATCGCAGAGGACGACGGGCGCGGCCGATGGCTGCTGCTTATGCTCG
>DASWMA010000786.1:0-4269 GCA_036399995.1 Longimicrobium sp.
CAACGGCGGTATCGTTGCCTACCGCGCGCGCAGCCCGGTTCCGCGCCCCAGCGCGGAACACGCCCGAAGTCCCTCGCCGTTCCCCCGTTTCCGTCGTCCGATCGTCCAGGCGGACGCTGATCAGAAGCGAACGGCCGCCGCGTGGTCCGCGTCGTTGGGAGTGGGGATCACCGCGGCGCCGGCGGGGTTGGCCGGGTCCACGATGCACAGGCGCAGCTGCACCCCCTGCGTGCAGGTGTACACGATGCGCCCGTCGGCCAGCCAGGTGGGCGCGCCGTCGCCGCCCGCGCGGGTGGTGATCCGCGCGACCGCGCCGGTGCCCACCGTCAGCACGTACAGCTCCGGGTCGCGCGTGCGGGTCGACGAGAAGGCGATGCGGGTGCCGTCGGGGCTCCACGCCGGCTCCACCTCGGCCCGGTCGCCGCCGGCCACCAGCGTGGGCGTGCCGCCCAGCGTCAGGTCGTAGATGTCGCTCGACGCCGCGGCCGTGGACCCGAACGCCAGCCGCGTGGACGACACCCAGCTCGGCGTGGACTCGATGGCCGTGTTGACGGCCGGCACCACCGCCGCCGCGCCGCCGGTGGCGTCGGCGTTCCCCGTCCACACCCTGGTGAAGGCGCCGGTCGGCTGCACCCAGGCCAGCCGCGTCCCGTCGGGCGAGAGCGCGGGCATCGCCTCGGTGACCGCGGGGGTGGTGGTCAGCCGCGTCTGCGCGCCGCCCTTCAGCGGCATCGAGTACAGCTCGGCGTTGCCGTCGCGGTAGCTGACGAACACCACCTTCCCCTGCGCCACGGTGGGCGCCTCGTCGGTCAGCGCGCTGGTGGTGAGCCGGGTCAGGTCGTTGCCGTCGATCCCCATCCGGTAGATGTCGGGGTTCCCGCCCGGCGCCATGTCGAACACGATCACCGGCACCAGCGGGGCGTGCACGTACACCGCGAACACGAAGGTGGTCACGCTCTTGGGCACCTTGAACTCCCACCGCCGCGGCGTGCTGACACCCCGGAAGGGGATCGCGCCGGGGTACACGTAGTACGGCTGCCCCGAGGCGGTGAACATCCCGGTGCTGTCCTCGTTGGCCACCTCGGCCTTCCCCCCGCCCACGGTGGTGTTGGGCTCGGTGGCGAAGAACACCCGCACGCCGCTCACGGTGGTGCCGTCGGAGCCCATCCGCTGCACCAGCAGGTTCTGCACGGTCACGTCGGCCGAGAGCGTCTCGGTCACGCTGTCGTACTGCACGTTGCTGGAGGTGAGCGTCACGTTCAGCCCCTGCCCGCCGATGATGCGGTTGGCGCGCAGGCCGCCGGCCACGCCGCCCGCGCCGCCGCTGCACACCAGCGTTCCGGCGCGCACGTCGGCGGTGCAGGGAATCCCCGCCGGGGTGGGGGGCACGGGGGTGCGCGGCGCCACCGGGTGCGTGGGCAGCCCGTCGGAGCAGGCGGCGAGCACCGCGAGCGCGGCCGGCACGGCGGCCGTCCGGGCGCTGCGAACGAAGGAGCCGACGGAGTGCACGGACTGCCGCTGCCTGGTCGGGGGAGAACGCGGTGGAGGGGCATCCACCGTCTGCTACTGGGGAAGGGCGCAGAGCGATGGATGGAAAATCGCACGGAAACGCTTACTACGCAAGAGTTTGCCATGATTGTCCACCACATCTGAAGCCGGTCCGCCGCTCCGGGGCCGACATCTGCGCATCAGGTTCGTGCAATCAGCCGCCGATCCCGGATCCTGCCGGAAACACGTCACGCAGACCCGTCGAAGCCGCAGAATGCTCTGCGAGGCTCGATGACTCTGCGTGTGTGTGCCGTCGGGAGACCGCGACTCTCGGGTACCGGCGTCTCGAGCTCAGGCCGTCTGCAGCGTGCGCCGGTAGCTGAGCCCCACCAGCCGCGGGGGCTGGGGAGGGCTGGCGGCGGCGGCGGCGTGCCAGGGGCTGTCGGGGTACTGCCGCACCCACTCCATCTTCCCCAGCGCCCGCGCGCAGCGGATGCAGGGGAAGGGGTCGAGCTCGCCGCCGCCGGCGCGCATCTCGGCGCTCGCCCGCTGCAGGGCGGCCAGGCGGTCGGTGTAGCGCGGCCACACCTCCAGCAGGGAGGCGTGGTTCAGGTCGGCCACCACGTCGGCCTCGTTGTCGCCGTACTCCGAGAGCTGGCAGCACAGCGACAGCCGGCCGCGGGCGTCCACGTACACGCGGCGCTGCGTGAAGGTGTCGCACACCTGCTCCACCGGGCCGGCGGTGGGGGTGCCGTAGTCGACCGACACGACGGTGCGGCGACCCTCGCGGGCCAGCGCGAAGATCTCGTCGCGCGCGCCGTACCACTCGTGCGGCGCCAGGTCGCTGTCGCGCGCGGCGCTGCCGGGCACCGGCTGCGCCATGGTGAAGTTCATGCTCACGCACCCCAGCGCCTCGGCCAGGTCGGCCGCCTGCCGCAGCTGGTGGCGGTCGCGGCGGTCCACCACGAACCCCAGCGAGGTGGGGATCTGCCGGCTGGTGAGGAGCGCCACCGCCATCAGCACCCGCCGGAACGAGCCGCGCCCGCGCTCGGCGTCGTGCACCGCCTCGTCGGCCCCCGAAAGCGACAGGCGCACGCTGGCCGGCGGATGCCGGTCGAGGCCGGGCATCAGCCTGCGCATGTGCCACCCGTTGGTGACGAAGCGGTAGCTCACCCCCCGCTCGTGCAGCGAGGCGATGATCCGCTCCCACTGCGGGTGGATGGTGGGCTCGCCGCCCGTCATGCTCACCACCACATCGCCGAACAGGACCCTGGCCTGCTCCACCGTGCGGAGGATCAGGTCAGGGTCCAGGTTGCGAACCGTGGTCACGTCGTCGCGGATGCAGTGCGGACAACGGAGGTTGCAATGCTCGGTGATGGCGAAGCCGAGAAGCACGCCGGCCGGCTCCGTGCGCGGAGTCAGGGGATGACCCCGCCCCCGCCGCTGCCGCTGCTGCCGGGAATGGCAGGGCCAGAGGTGGTCACCAGCGTCAGATCGGTCAGGCGCGGCAGGTCGGTCACCGTGGGGCGCACCCAGGCACGGCGGCTTGCCGGCACGGCCGCGTTGGCGCGGGGGGAGTTCATGCGGACCTCCGAATCGGGAAGGTAAGTTGCATGCGCACGGCACAGCGTGGCAGAGCCGGCGGAAACGGTGCGCGGCCGGAATACGCCGCGTCGCCATCCTCCCCGGCAGATCAGGTACTCTGGGGGGGAGTCGGCAGAGGTGATGCAGCCACGCGGAACGGCGTGGGCAAGAGCGGTGTGACCGCGGGAGGGCCAGGGGCGCTGGGTGGCGCCCTTCTCCGCGACGCACAATCATACCACCAAACCCCAGGCCGTGCAACCGTATCGCTCAAACCGGTCCCCGCGTCACCGCGGCATCCGGGCCCGCCACGGGCCGGCGGCCGCCGGGGAAAGCGCGCCGCCGGTTCGGCAAACTGGTGCGTAAAATGGTGGCAGATCGACGCGTGCTCCGGGCGGGATGCAGCCGTGCCCGGCGCGTTGGAGCTGCGCGGGGCCCGGCGAGCGGCGCCAAAGACGCTCAGCGCGGCGCCGTGGGGAGCCGCTTGCAGGCGGCCTCGATCACCTGGCGCTGGGCCGGCTCCAGGTCCTTCGCCTTCTGCATGCAGCTCGCGAAGCTCTCCATCGACTGCTGCCGCCGGCGGTAGAGCTCCGCCTCTTCCACGGAATCGCGCGCGATCTCGAGCGGCGACGGCTGGGCCAGCCCCGGCGGCGGCGAGGCGGCCGGGTCGGCGCTGCCGCCCGCGTTCGCAGGAGCGGCGGGCGCCGCACCCGGTGCGGCCGTGCCCGGCTCTCCCGTACCGTCGTCGGCACCGCCGCACGCGGCGGCGGCCAGGAGCGTGGCCAGCAGGGGCAGCAGGACCCAGCGCCGCGCCGCCCGCGAACCGGCCTGGGGGCGACGCGGCGGGTGGATCGAACCGTTCACGGACGCGCCTCCTGCAGCCGGCGCACGGCGGCCTCCAGCGCCTCGAGCCGTCCCTGCGTGGCGGCGAGCTCGGCGCGCAGCCGCGCCACCTCGTCGGTGCGGGCGCGCAGCTCGGCGGTGCGCGCCTCCAGCGCCTGGATGGCGGCCAGGTTCACGCCGTCGAAGTCGCTCATGTTGATGGTGGTGCCGTCGGCACTGAAGCCGAAGGCGCGCTGCCAGTCCTGCGCCATGGGGCCGATGTGGCGCACGGTGCGGTCGGCCTCGTCGCGGTAGCGCCAGGTGGTGACGGGCACGGTGCGCAGCCGGGCCAGCAGCTCCTCGCCGTTCACGCCGAGG
>DASWMA010000787.1:0-1961 GCA_036399995.1 Longimicrobium sp.
GGTGGGGGAGCCGGCGAGGTCCACGCGCAGCGCCAGCGTGTTCACGAAGAGGCCGATCAGCCCCTCGATCTCGGTGCGGCCGCGGTTGGCGGTGGGGGTGCCGCCCACCACGTCGTGCTGCCCCGAGCGGCGGCCCAGCACCGCGGCCCACCCGGCGAGCACGGTCATGAAGAGGGTGGTGCCGTGCCGCAGGCCCAGCGACCTGAGCCCGCCGGTCAGCGCCTCGTCCAGGTCGATTCGCACCGTGCCCCCGGCATGGTCCTGCCGTGCGGGACGCGGACGGTCGGTGGGCAGGTCCAGCAGCTCGGGCGCGCCAGCGAGCGCCGCCTTCCAGTAGCCGGCCTGCTCGCGCAGCACCTCGCCGCCGACCCACTGCCGCTGCCAGGCCGCATAGTCGGCGTACTGGATCGGCAGCGGGGAAAGGGGATTCGCCTCGCCGCGGCGGAAGGCGCCGTAGAGCGTACCCAGCTCGCGGGTGAACACCCCCATGCTCCAGCCGTCGGAGACGATGTGGTGCATCGTCAGGAGCAGCAGGTGGTCGTCCTCGGCCAGCCGGATCAGCCGGCCGCGGATCAGCGGGCCGTGCTCCAGGTCGAAGGGCGCACCCGCCTCCTCGGCCGACAGCCGGCGCAGCTCCGCCGCGGCGTCGGGGTGCCCGCCCAGGTCGTGCTCCAGGAGGTGGAAGCGGCTCTCCTTCGCGATCCGCTGCACCGGCTCGCCCTCGACCTCCACGAACGTCGTGCGCAGCGCCTCGTGGCGCGCGAGAATCGCGTCCAGCGCACGCCGCAGCGCCGGCCTGTCCAGCTCCCCTTCCAGCCGCAGGCGCGTGGGGACGTGGTACGTGCCGCCCAGGTCGCCGAGCCGCTCCAGGAACCAGAGCCGCTGCTGCGCGAACGAAAGCGGAAGCGGCGCCGAGCGGTCGACCGGCACGATCGGCGGGAGCTCGGTACGCGCCGCGTTCTCGATGGCGCGCGCGAGATCGGCCAGCACCGGGCGCTCGAAGAGGTCGGCGAGCGCCACCTCGGCACCCAGCACCTGCCGCACGCGCGAGATCACGCGGACGGCGAGCAGCGAGTGTCCACCCAGCTCGAAGAAGCTGTCCTGGCGGCCCACCCGTTCCACCTTCAGCAGCTCGGACCAGATCTCCGCCAGCGCCACTTCCGCCTCCCCCACCGGCGCCTCGTAGCCGCGCCGCGCGTAGGCGTCTCCCTCGGGCGCGGGGAGCGCCTTGCGGTCGACCTTGCCGTTGGGCGTGAGCGGCAGCGCATCGAGGCGGACGTACGCCGCCGGCACCATGTACTCGGGCATGGTCGCCGAGAGGTGGGTGCGCAGCGCATCCGCGTCCACCGCCTCCGCGGCCACGCAGTACGCGACCAGGCGCCGGTCTCCCGGCACGTCTTCGCGCGCCAGCACCACCGCCTCGCGCACCCGGGGGTGCTCCTGCAGCCGCGCCTCGATCTCGCCCAGCTCGATGCGGAAGCCGCGCACCTTCACCTGGAAGTCGTTGCGGCCCAGGAACTCGATGGTCCCGTCGGGCAGCCAGCGGCCAAGGTCGCCCGTGCGGTACATCCGCCCGCCGCCGAACGGGTCGGCCACGAAGCGCTGCGCCGTCAGCCCGGGACGGTTCAGGTAGCCCAGCGCCACCCCCGCTCCGCCGATGTAGATCTCGCCCGCCACGCCCACCGGCACCGGCTGCCCCGCGCGGTCCAGGATGTAGACCCGCGTGTTGGAGATGGGCCGGCCCAGCGGAATGCCGCGCGCGTCTTCCGCCACCTCCACGATCTCGTGCGTGAGCGCGAAGGTGGTGGTCTCGGTGGGGCCGTAGCCGTTGAGGAGGTGCTTCGGCGGGCTGCTCCGCAGCACGCGCGCGATCGTCCGCGGGTCCAGCGCGTCGCCGCCGACGATCAGGTAGCGCAGCCGCGGCAGCTCGTCCTTCAGCTCCTCCGCGTACTGGTTGAAGA
>DASWMA010000788.1:0-3306 GCA_036399995.1 Longimicrobium sp.
GTGACGTGCGGGTGTCCGAACGCCCGCTCCACCAGCGCTCCCGTTGCCTCGACGGCGTAGCCGCGGCGCCGGTGCTCGGAGAGCACGCCGTAGCCCACCTCCACCGTGCCGTCGTCGCCCGGCGGGCCCTTGTAGCCGACCACCCCGGCCAGCTCGGGCGCGGGGCCGTCCAGCACCACGTAGTACATCCACCACCCCGCGTGCTCCGGCGCGCTTTCCACCGCGTTCAGCGTCCAGAGCCGGGCCCCGTCGTCGTACAGCTCGGGCGGCCAGCTCGCGGGGATCCGCGCGTTCAGCAGCTCGCCGAAGCGCGCGTGGTCGTCACCCTCGGCGCGCAGCATGGCGGGGGTGGCCCTCACCAGCCGCAGCCGCGGCGTGTTCAGCACCATCTCGTTCATTTCCGTTTTGTCTCGTGCAGGTAGATGTAGATCGCGCACGGCGGAGGCTCCGCCGCGCGGCCTGGGAAGAGACGGGGGCAATCACAGGCGCCTCGGTCTGAAAAGGCGTGGAAACGCCGGCGGCGGGATGCCGCCGGCAACTGGGTTCACGGCGTGGCGGGCGTCGCCTGCATCTGCTCCATGATCTGCTGCGTCAGCTCGGGCATATGCTCCATCAGCCGCCGCTGGGTGGCCTCGTTGGTGCGCGCGGCCAGCTCGGGCGTGGTTTCCAGCAGCCGCCGCCCCAGCGGCGTCTGGTAGAAGGCCGACAGCTGGCTCATCTCGTCTTCGGTGTAGGTGAGGGCGTACACGCGCACCATGTCGGCGCGCACGTCGCGCCAGCTCAGGTACTTCGAGAAGAACGAGCGCATGATGGTCTCGAACCGCGCCATCGCGGGGTTCTGCCGCATCTGCTGCTCGATCATCAGCTCCATGGTGCGCCCGTAGTTGCGCTCCATGTCGGCAACGGCCATCAGCCGCTCGGCCGCGGCGAGCCGCGCGGGGGTGGGCTCCTGCGCGCGCGCCGGGGCGGCCACCGCCAGCGCGGCGGCACAGATCGCGGCGGCGATCCACTTCTTCATCGTTCTACTCCGGTTGGCGTGGGGTGGATTCACCCGCCCGCGTCAGCCGCGGCGGCGCTCCAGCAGCAGCATCATCAGCATCCCCAGGATGATGCGCACGTTCTCGTGCTCGGGGATGTCGATGGTCTCTTCGATCCGGAACTTGCCCTGCAGGAACGCCGGCTCCTTCACCAGCCGCATCACCGTGCGCCCGTCGGGCGTCACCACCGCGTAGGCGGGGTTGAACACGTACCCCGAGAACATCCCCACGATCGGCAGGTCGGAGAAGAGCGCGTCGGCCACCTTGATCCAGGGGTTCTCTTCCTGGATGGTGGCCACCACCTGGTCGTTGAACTCGATGTCGTACCGCGCGCGCCAGATGGAGCGGGCGCCCTGCCGCTTGATGGACCCGATGTAGCTGCCCGCCGCGTCGGTGAAGTTGTAGCGGGCGCGGAAGTCGATCACGCGGTCGGCGTTCATGTGGTACAACGGGCGGGTCTGCTGCTCGTCGGCGTAGAGGGTGACCGCCTCCTTCAGCTTGAACGCCTTCTGCTTCACGTACATCTGCAGCTGGCCGGCGGCGTCGCGCACCCAGATCTGGGGCGCCAGCGCCATGATCTTGAACGTGAGGCTGAGCGGGTATTGCATGGCTCGCGGTGGGAACGGGGCTGGGCGCGGCGCGCACGCGGGCGCGCGGAGAAGAGGCGCAACAAACTACGATCCGTCCACCGGGGACGACAGGGCCGGTGCCGGGGACACCAGTGAAATAATCACACGGAGGGAACGGAGGGAACGGGGAAGCGCGAGGGAGCCCTCCGTTTCCTCCGTTCCCTCCGTGTGAGATCCGGAAGGGCGGATGCCGCACGTGAACAGCCGGGCTAGGTACGAACACGATGCAGCGAGAACGGCAACGGAGGAAACGAAGGAGCGGCGGTGTCGGCGCCGGTTCCCTCGAATTCCTCCGTTGTTTTCGTGCTCACCCGTCGTCGCCGGTCCCGGCGCCGTTCACAGCCAGAAGGGGATGCTGAACGGGGGGCGCGGCTTGGCCTGTGCGCGGCTGGGCTCCAGCTGCGGAAGGAGCGACACGGTCAGCACGTTCTCGCCTTTGGGCAGCCCCGTGGTGGGGATGTAGGTCATGATCCCGCGGATGCCCGTGTTCGGCTGCGTGTAGAAGCGCCAGGGCGTCTGCAGCGGCTTGCCGTTGAGCGTAACGGGCTGCAGCGAGGCCAGGCACTCCAGCGCGGCGGCGCCGGCCAGCTCGCCGCTCGCGTTGGGCGCCACGCCGCGGCAGCGGCGGGCGATCAGGTCGTTGTGGCGGCGCGGGCGGTAGGGGATGAACAGCCGCACGTAGGGGTCGCGCACGATGTCGGACTGGATCTGCGGGAGGCTGGCGTGCGAGGGCGAGCCCCCGGCCCGGTCGGCGTAGAAGCCGGGCTGCACCGCCAGCGCGCCGGGCTCGTCGGGGATGTAGGTGTAGCCGTCGGCGCTCAGCACGCCGCGCGTCAGCAGCACGTCTTTCACCAGCAGGAAGCCGATGAACGCCACCATCACCGCCGCGACCATGCGTCCGTGGCGCTTCTCGCCCAGGTTGGTGGTGAGCGTGAACAGCAGCGGCGGGAACAGCGCGATCGTCTGGAACCGGCTGTAGAAGGCGCCCACGCGGCGGATCACCCGCGCCGTACGCCCGTCGGGGTCCAGCCGGTCGCCGCGGTAGCGGTCGATCAGCCCCGCCACCAGCATGGGGGCCACGAACACGAGCAGCACCAGCTCCATGGCCAGCAGGTCGGGCCGGGCGCCGTTCAGCACGAGCTTCGAGAACGCGTACCCCGCGACGCCCAGCACCGCCATCACCAGCAGCGAGTAGCCGAACAACAGCGCGATGGCGAACGCCGCGCCGAACACCATGCTGGCCAGCCGGTCGGCGCGGTCGATCAGCGTCTGCAGCGAGGGCGTGCGCTCGCGCGCCATCTCGCGCAGCATCGGCCCCGAGCGCATCCGCTCCCACCGGATGCCGTTGGGGAACACGGCCTCGAGCCCGATCACCCCCACCCAGTAGCCGCGCACGCACAGGTGCAGCACGAAGCCGCCGACCAGGGCGTACAGCGCCAGCTTCAGGTAGTACCAGGCCATGAACGCCGTCATGTACCACCCCATGTCGAGCCGGGGCGACACGCCGTAGAACCAAGCGTCCACCACGCCGGGAAGCTTGATCATGCTGAACACCAGCGCGCCCGAGATCAGCAGCTCCAGCTCCCACGGGCGAACCGTGGGCTCGTGCGGCGTCTGCCCCAGCGTGCTGGGCGGCGCGG
>DASWMA010000789.1:0-11625 GCA_036399995.1 Longimicrobium sp.
CGGCGCTGACGCAATCGTCGGAACCGTGACGGGGCGTCCGGACGTCTGGTGGTCAGGTTCAACCAAATCGACGAAGAACCTCTTTCATCCTCCGCGGTTCACGCGCAGGGCGATGGGATCCCACGATTTCTGTTGTCATCTACGAATGATATTGGATCATAGGATGTCTGTATTGGACAGGTATGGAGAAAGCTACTACGCTCCTGGCACCTTCTTTCGTGAGCCATCGCCCCACACGGAGCTCCATCCAGATGTATCGCCCCCACCCCATCTTCCGTGCGCTCGGCCGGTGCGTGGCCGCAGCCGGGTTCGCGGCCGTCGCCGCTTCGTCCGTAGCCGCGCAGCAGCCGGCGACGCAAGCGCGTGGGCGCGGGATCGACCCCGCGCACATGGACACCACCTGCAAGGCGTGCCGCGACTTCTACCGCTATGCCAACGGGGGATGGCTGGCCGCCAACCCGATCCCCGCGGACCGCTCGGCCTGGAGCAGCTACGACGAGGTGGGCGACCGCACCACCACCCTGCTGCGCCAGATCATGGAAGACGCCGCCCGCAAGGCGCCCTCCGCGCCGGGAACGCTGGAGGGGAAGCTGGGCACCTTCTACGCTGCGTGCATGGACTCGGCGCGCGCCGAGGCCGAGGGCGTGGGGCCGGTCGCGGCCGACCTGGCGCGGATCGGCGCCGTGCGCGACCGCGCGGGGCTGCTGGCCGAGATGGCGCGGCTGCAGCGGCAGGGGATCGGGATCCCCTTCGCCTTCTTCTCGTCGCCCGACGACCGCGACGCGTCGCAGACCATCGCCGTGGCGTGGCAGAGCGGACTCACGCTGCCCACCCGCGAGTACTACCTGAACGACGATTCGGCGGGGCGTGCCCATCGCGCCGCGCTCCGCGAGTACGCGACGCGGATGTTCGTGCTGGCCGGGGCGCCGGCGCAGCGCGCCCGGCAGGACGCCGACCGGATGATCGAGATGGAGACGGCGCTCGCCCGCGCGTCGCTCACGCGGCTGCAGATGCGCGACCCCCAGGCGGTGTACCACCGGATGCCGGTCGCCGAGCTGCAGCGGCTGACGCCGAACATCGACTGGGCGGCGCACATGCGCGCGCTGGGCGCCCCGGCGGTCACGGAGATCAACGCCGCGCAGCCCGAGTTCCTGCGCGAGGTGGACAGGCTGGTGGCCACGGCGCCGCTGGAGAGCTGGTCGGCGTACCTTCGCTGGCGCGTGCTGAACGGCGCGGCGGGCAATCTCTCCTCGCCGTTCGCCGACGCCGCGTTCCGCTTCGGCTCGATCTTCTCGGGCGCGACGCAGCGCGCGCCGCGCTGGCGGCGCTGCGTGAACCTGACCAGCGACGCGCTGGGGCCGGCGGTGGGGCGGCTGTACGGCCAGCGCGTGTTCACGCCGGTGGCGCGGGCCCGCGCCCAGGAGATGATCGCGAACCTGCGCGCCGTGATGCGCGAGCGGATCGAGGGGCTGGAGTGGATGGGCCCGCAGACGCGCGCGCGGGCGATCGAGAAGCTCGACTCGCTCGAGGCGCGGCTGGGCTACCCCGACCACATCCCCGACTACACCCCGCTGCAGCTCCCGGGCGGGTCGTTCGTGACCACCCTGCGCGCGGTGGCCACCTTCACCCGCGCGCGCGACTGGGCCAGGATCGGCAAGCCCACCGACGAGAGCGAGTGGTGGACGCAGCCGCAGTCGGTGAGCGGCTCGTACGACCCGCAGAGCAACGTGCTCACCTACCCCGCGGCCAAGTTCCAGCCGCCCTTCTTCGACCCCGACGCCGACGACGCGGTGAACTACGGCGCGCTGGGAAGCACCATCGGCCACGAGGTCTCGCACGGCTTCGACGACCAGGGGCGGCAGTACGACGCGGCCGGCAACCGGCGCGACTGGTGGACGCCGGAAGACGCCGCCCGCTTCGAGGCGCGCGCCGCGCGGCTGGTGGCGCAATACAACGGCTACGTGGCGGTGGACACGGTGCACGTGAACGGCAGGCAGACGCTGGGCGAGAACATCGCCGACCTGGGCGGCGTCACCCTTTCGTACTACGCGCTGCAGCGGTCGCTGCGCGGCAAGCCGCGCACGCTGGTGGACGGCCTTACGCCGGAGCAGCGCTTCTTCATCTCGTGGGCGCAGAACTGGCGGCAGAACATCCGGGATGCCAGCCTGCGCACCTCCGCGCGCACCGGCGTGCACTCGCCCAGCCGCTTCCGGGTGATCGGCCCGCTCTCCAACATGACCGAGTTCGCCCGCGCCTTCGGCTGCAAGCCGGGCGACCCGATGGTGCGGGGGGATGACGTGCGGGTGGAGCTCTGGTAGGGAAGAAGTGCGAAAGTGCGAAAGTGCGAAAGTGCGAAAGTGCGAAAGTGCGAAAGTGCGAAAGTGCGAAAGTGCGAAAGTGCGAAAGTGCGAAAGTGCGGGAGTGCGGGAGTGCGGGAGTGCGAAAGTGCGATCGATAGAAGCACTCGCGCACCTGTTGGCGGTTCAGCCCCCGTCGCTCGATCCGGGCGGCGGGGGCGCGTTCCGGGCCGCGTCGCGCAGCACCGCGGCGAAGCGGGCGGCGGCGGGCGGCAGGTCGTCGGTGCGGTGGCAGAGGGCGACGGTGGTGGTGCGGTCGGCGGGGTCCGACAGCGAGGCGTAGGCGGCGCCACCCCACTGCAGCCGCCGGAACGACGCGGGGGCGAGCGTCACCCCCAGCCCCGCCTCCACCAGCCCGATGATGGTGAGCCACTCGTGCGCCTGCTGCACGATGGACGGCGTGAACCCCGCCGTGCGGCAGAGGACGGCCACGCGGTCCCACAGCCCCGGCGCCACCTCGCGGTGGAAGTGCACGAACGGCTCGCGCGCCAGCCCTGCCAGCGCGATGGGGCCGCCGCCGGCCAGCGGGTGACCCGGCGGGAGCACCGCCACCAGCTCTTCGTGCAGCAGCACCTCGCAGACGATCCCCTCCACCGGCGGCGGCTCTCGCGCCACGCCCACGTCGATGGCACCGTCGCGCAGCGCGGCCGGCAACGCGGCGGTGGGCAGCTCGCGCAGGCGCAGCTCCACCGCGGGCGCGGCGTGGCGGAAGGCGCGGATGGCGGCGGCCAGCAGCGTGGGGAGGGTGGAGGCCGCGAAGCCCACGCTCAGCACGCCCGCCTCGCCGCGGGCGGCACGTCGCGCCTCGTCCACGCCGCGGCCGGCCTGCGCCAGCAGCCGGCGGGCGTGGGTGAGCAGCACCTGGCCGGCGGGGGTGAGCATCACGCGCGGCCGGCGCACCAGCAGCGGTGCGCCCACCAGCGCCTCCAGCCGCTGGATCTGCTGCGTGAGCGGCGGCTGCTGGATCCCCAGCCGCTCCGCCGCGCGGCCGAAGTGCAGCTCCTCCGCGACCGCCACGAAGTAGCGCAGGTGGCGAAGCTCCGGGCTTTTGCTCATTATCGGGGATGTATCGGGTCGGTGAGGTTCGCTATCGAACCCCAATCTAACCAGCCCTGCGCGGGGAGCGAACGCACGAAACGGACAGCCGGAAGAGCTCTCCTCCGCTCCACGCGGTGCGTTCGGGCCTCCCCGGCCGAACGCACTGGCGCACTCCCGCACTCGCGCACCTGTTCGAGATGTTCGACGCCGGTACGGCGCAACGGAAAGCCCCGCACGTCAAGGCGACGTGCGGGGCTTCCTTAAAATCAGTGGTCGATCAGGGACTCGAACCCCGGACCTCTCGCATGTGAGGCGAGCGCTCTAACCAACTGAGCTAATCGACCGTGGTAGCGGGGGCGGGATTCGAACCCGCGACCTTCGGGTTATGAGCCCGACGAGCTACCAGGCTGCTCCACCCCGCGACAACTCCTTCAGTGCTCCCGAGAGGACTCGAACCTCCACGAGCTTGCGCCCACTAGATCCTGAATCTAGCGCGTCTACCAATTCCGCCACAGGAGCATTCCCCACCACGCCCATCACCAACCAAGCGTTTCAGCAGGGGCCCAAAGTATAACCAGAACCCCGCCGTTTCGGAAGGGGCCCCGGCACTCGCGTCGAGGGGGTGGAGCCCCGGATCCCAACACCCTGCACGAGGACGACAGAAGGTTGCCGCTGGCAGGGCGGAGGCCTATCGTGGCCGCGGGTGCACGCGGTCGGAGCGAGCCGAAGCGGAGGGGAATGCGGGAGACGTGGGGGAAAGGTGAGCGAGCGCCCACGCCGGCGTCCGGATCGCATGGGGGAGGCCGGTGCGCGTCGTACAGGTGAGCGCCTACCGCGACCCACGGCGGCGCGGCGGAGCTGCTGCAGGCGTGGACCGTGCTGGGCGCCGCCGCCCGGGCCGCCGTCCGCGCGGGTGCCGACGTCACCGTGCTGCACGCCGCTTGGCGCGACGAGGAAGAGGTGGTGGACGGCGTCCGCTTCCGCTTCGTGGCCGAGCCGCCCGCGATCCCGGGTGCCGTCTCGCGCAGGATCCCTCGCCGGCTCGCGGCGTCGGTGGCGCCGCGGCTCGACACGCGATCGAAGGCGATGCCGACGCTACCGCCCGGCGCGTGCTGGAGATTTACGACCGGCTCACCCGCTCGGGGAACGGGCGATGATCTCTCCTTCGGCTCGGCTCACGCTGCTGTCACCCCGGCACGGTGCGCGCTAGATTGCCCGCCGTGAGCAACCAGAGCCGAGTGACCCCGCTCCGCGCCGCGGCGCTGCTGCTGGTCGTCCTGTTCTTCGCGGGGCAGGGTGCGGCTGCGGCCGCCGACGCCCGGAGCGAAAGCAGGCAGGCGTCCGCGTGGGTGCGCGCGCGCTCCGTTGCCGCTCGCCCGTTCGCGGCGCCGGACTGCGGTTCGGCCGCGCTCCCGCTCTCGGTGATCGACGTGGCGCCCACGGGCGCCGTCGTGCGGGTGCCGTCCGGGACCGCGGCGCCGGTGCTGGTTCCCACGCCTGCCTGCCCGCGGGCCGCGTTCCCCCGCGGGCCTCCCCTCCCGGCCTGACGCTTCCGACAGAATCGAGATCCCGACCCACCTGGGCGGGTCCGCGCCGCCGTGCCATCCCGCGCGGTGGAGCCGTGCCGTACATCAACCCGTTGACCCCGAGTTTCCGGACCTATGGTCGAGATCTTTTCCGATCCACAGAACTGGATCGCCCTTGCCACGCTGCTGGCGCTCGAGATCGTGCTGGGCGTCGACAACGTCGTGTTCATCAGCGTGCTGGCCTCCAAGCTGCCGCGCGAGCAGCAGGCGCGGGCCCGCAACATCGGCTTGGCGCTGGCGCTGATCACGCGCCTCCTCCTCCTCTTCTCGCTTTCGTGGATCGCCCGCCTCACCGCGCCGCTGTTCACGGTGCTGGGGCAGGAGATCTCGGGTCGCGACCTGATCCTGCTGTTGGGCGGCATGTTCCTGCTGTTCAAGGCCACCCACGAGATGCACCAGCAGCTCGAGGGCGAGAAGGGTGGCTCGTCGGCGCGGGTGGCTCCCACGCTGGCCGCCGTGATCGTGCAGATCATCCTGCTCGACATCGTCTTCTCGCTCGACTCGGTGATCACCGCCGTGGGGATGGTGGACGAGATCGCGATCATGGTGGTGGCGGTGGTGCTGGCCGTGATCTTCATGCTCGGGTTCGCGGGCCACATCAGCGGGTTCGTGGACCGGCACCCCACGGTGAAGATGCTGGCGCTCGCGTTCCTGCTGCTGATCGGCGTGACGCTGGTGGCCGACGGGCTGGGGCAGCACATCTCGAAGGGGTACATCTACTTCGCGATGGCCTTCTCGGTGTTCGTGGAGCTCCTGAACCTGCGGGCGAGGCGGAAGCACGCGGCGCCGGTGGATCTCCACACCCCGTACACCCCCGAACCGGGGCAGAAGGCGGGGACCGGCTCCGGGATGACCGGCTGAGCCGCGCGATGACCGGATTAGCGGGGCCTGACCGGTTCCGCCCGTCCACCATGCGGAGGACAGAGGAAGCCCCGACTGCCGTGCCGGCCGTCGGGGCTTCCGTTGTCAGGCCGGCTGAGGTTCCCAGCCGCCGTGCTTTGTCGCATCCTGCGGTGTTGCCGGAAATCGTTCGGGTTCCAGGACTGAAGAATCTCACGCAGAGCAGCAGAGAAGCAGAGGAGACTGGTTGTTCTCTGCTTCCTCTGCTGCTCTGCGTGAGACACGTCCTTCAGGATCTTCATTCACCTCCGGGTCACCCGGCCTTCCTCAGCGGTTTCGACCACGCCGTGGGAGATGGTCATCACGCACTCGCTCGACGGGTCGGCGCCTGTGCGGACGTCGAAGGAGGCGGGGCTGCCGTCGCCCAGGACGGGGCGCGATCCGCCGTCGCCGCACAGCGCTTCGGCGCGGGGGTGCAGGAAGAGGCCGGCGGCATCGACCTCCTCGCTGCCCACGTAGCCGCCCAGATCGCCGATGGACGCAACCTCCCCGTTCTCCCGCTGGAAGGGGACGGGAAACTCGATCCCCACGTCGGCCCGGTAGGGCTCCAGCCCGGGGACCACCACCGTTCCGCCACGCACCAGCACGTCCACCACCGACGTGTCGTCTTCCGCCAGCGCCTCGTACTCCTCGAGCGGGACCTGGGCGTAGCTCTCGTCGGCGATCGCCGCCAGCGCCGAGAAGAGGGCCGCGAAGCTCACCGTGCGCAGGAACTGCTTCTCGGGGTCGTCCTTCCACCCTCCACACTCCAGCAGCAGGCTGCTGGTGCCCGAGGCCACCATGAACTCTCCGGAGCCCTGCGGATTGAACTCTTCGGGAAAGCGGCTGACGTGCCCCCCGATCAGCGGCCGCACGGCGCGGGCGATCACGCCGCCGAGCCGCTTCGCCCGGAGGCGGACGTCGTTGTCGCCCATCTCTTCGTCGAAGGGGTTCGCCAGGAGGGCCAGGGCGGTGAGCCGGTCGCTTTCGCCCACGCGCTTGCGTGGATCCTGGTCGTGCAGGTTGAGCGCGAAGGCGGGGCGCAGCTCGGCGTGCACCGCCCGCAGCGCACGCATCTCGGGGGTGAGGCAGGCGTGCGCGTCGCGGTTGATGTCGATCCCCTGCGCGTTCAGCCGGGTGAAGCGCTCGGCGCCGTCGGGGTTCAGCATCGGGATCGCCACCACCGTCAGCCGGTCGTGGATCAGCCGAACGCGGGGCTCGTCGGCCTCGCGCGCCACGAAGGCGAGCAGGTCGGCCAGCCCCATCGTGTGCGTCGACTCGTCGCCGTGCATCTGCGACCAGAGCAGCACCGGCGTGGGCCCGCGGCCGAAGCGGACCGCGTAGATCGGCCGCCCCTCGGCCGAGCTGCCGACCGTGTCGCGCGACAGGCCGCGTGCCTCGTCGGCGATCGGCCCCAGCACCTGCCAGAGCTGCTCGTGGGTGAACCTGCGGCAGTCGAACGCCGGCACCCGGTAGGCGTCGTGCAGCGCCGCCAGGTCGGCCGCGGGCTCGTGGTCCACGCTCATGCGCGCCCCCGCGGGCGCGGTGTCCGCCGCCGCGCCGCCCTTCGGGCGAGCCCCTGCGTTCACGCTCTCGAATCCCATCGTCCATTCGTGCAAGAGAATCACGCCGACACGGCGCGGGGCCCGGCCCCGTTCCACGATCTACGGATGTTTGCCGCGGCGCGTTCCGGGCACGCGCCGGGCCACGGCTGTCACACACGCGCCACGGACGCGCCACGGACGCGCCACGGACGCGCCGCGGCCCCGGCGACCAGGGGGATTCCGGCGAGGATAAACCCAGTCTCATCATGGTTTTAGGCGCGGCGGAACGATCCGTGCGCAGGGGGCGAGGGATCAGCTACATAACCCTCTGAAGGAGGTCGCGATGATATCACGACGAAAATGGGCCGTGCTCGGATGGGCCAGCCCGCTGTTCTTGACCGCCCTTTCCGCACCCGCCCTTTCCGCGCAGCGCGTGGTGCTGCCCGAGGGGAGCGTGATCCTGGTCCGCACCACCACCGCGCTCGAATCGAACACCGCGCAGGTGGGGCAGACGTTCGAGACGGTGGTGGCCGACACCGTGCGCGCCGACGAGTACACGGTGATCCCGGCGGGAAGCCGGATCCGCGGCGTGGTGACCTTTGCCCAGCCGGCCGACCGGCAGCAGTCGGGGGTGATCGAGGTGGAGTTCGACCGGCTGACGCTTCCGGGCGGGGCGGTGCACGCCATGAGCGGCAAGCTGACCAGCACCGATGCCGCCGAGCGGCGCCAGATCGAGACCGATCCGAACGCCCGCGTGGTGCTGGTGGGCGGGCGCGGCGGGGTGGGGGCCACCATCGCCGGCGCCGGCTCGTCGCGGAGCCCCGCGTCGGGGATCCTGGCGGCGCTGGGCACCCTCCTTTCGCAGGCGCGTGACGTCCGCGTGGCGGCCGGGACCCCGCTGGCCGTGCAGCTCGAGCAGTCGCTGGTGCTGAGCCGCCGCGGCACCGCGCGCAGGGCCGACCGCTTCACGATCTACACGGCGGCCGACCGGATCCGCGCCGCGCAGGAGGCGCTGGCGCGCCAGAGCTACTACCGCGGCGCCATCACGGGACAGCTCGACGACCCCACCCAGCGGGCGCTGTTCGAGTTCCAGGTGGACAAGGGGATCACGGCCACCGGCAACCTCGACGGCCGCACGGCGGAGGCGCTCGGGATCACGGGAGCCGCGGCGCCGGGCGGGATGACCGGCGAGGCCGGGGGCGCGGTTCTGACGGCCGAGGAAGCAGCGCTCCTGCGTCGCGAGGCGCAGACGCTGGTGGGCCGCTACCGCCAGGAGATGGCGGTGTCGACCACCGGGCGCCTCGACACCCGCCGCAACTACGGCGAGGGCGACGTGGAGCTGTGGTTCGCGCTGTCGGCCTTCGCCGACAACGCCTCGCTCTACGAGCAGCTCGTGCGGGTCCAGGGGAACGTGCGGGGCGCCGAGGGCGCGGGGCGGGCGCTGATCAGCGCCGCGCGGCGCGTCGATGCCGCCATGCAGGCCACGCGCGCGTCGCAGCTCACCCGCGGCGCCTGGTCGTCGCTGCGTGGGCGGCTCAGCGAGCTGGACGCCGGCTACCGCTAGAGCGGTTTGCTCCCCGGTCCGGAGCTCGACGCATCCGCGGCCGCAGCGCCCTCTCCCTGCGCCTTAGAGCGCAAGCCCTCTCCCGTACCGGGAGAGGGACCGTGGGCCCGCATGGTCCTCCCTGCGGACTGCCGTGCGACCACGACGCAGCGGTGCCGGTTCGGTTGGCGAAGGCGCTGGGGAATTCAACCTCTCCCCGGTACGGGAGAGGTAGCGAGCCTGAGCGAGCCGGAGAGGGCGCTGAGCCGGAGTCGCTCCAGACTGATATGCAAATCGCTCTAGTCGGCCGGCTGCCCGGGCTCCGCGAGGAGCGCACGGTCTTTCGCGATCGGTTCGCCGCGCAGCGAGCGGAGCCGGGATCCCCCGGCTCCGCTCGCGTATTCACGCCGCCGATGCGACGCTCGTCACCCAGGTACCGGATGCCCGGGTATCGTTCGGGCAAGATCGAGAAGGATCTGATCCCCGATCCGGCTGAGCTGCTTCTCATACCCAATCCGGCTAAACACATACTGCAACAGCTTCACCGGAGGAACGGAGTACGACGGAGGAAACGGAGAACTTCGTTGCAGTTCCTCCGTTCCCTCCGTTCTTCTCCGCTTCTCGGTGTGGCCTTCAGCGGTCTTGATCCAACCACGGATCATCCTGATCCCCCAGCCGGGCTGGATTCAGCAACCGATCATGCCGATCCGGAATGAGCCATCCTTGCTGGGCTTTATCCGGAACGAAGGTCTGCGATCCGGTATCAGCTCGCCGGCACGGGCGGGGCCGCCGCGGTGTCGACCGAGGATCTGATCTGGAAATTCCACCCGTTCTGTCCCATCCAGAAATCGGTCGGGTCGACGTATCCGTTCATCTTCGGCCCGAAGATGTCGGTCATCGCGGCCGAGCTGGGATACTCGTTCTCGTCCCCGACGACGGAGATCGAGGTGACGAGATACCCCCCGCCCCACTCGGGCACGGCGTACTGGGCGTAGGTGGGGATGCCGTCGATGGTCGGCTTCGTCTGGAACGGTGCCGTCCAGAGCATGTATTTCGCCGGCATGAGCATCTGCATCACCGACGCCGAGAACGCGGGCTGCAGCGCGGCCCCCAGGTTGTCGCCGATCGTAAACCCGAGGCCGCCGACCAGCTTCGACGTCGTCAGCGGCCCGGTCGCCCGCAACCGTCCCCAATCCGACAGGATGACGTACGCGGCATTCCCGAGCGCGGTGTCGAGCGCGGTGAAGTTCGTGTTCAGCTCCGACCAGAGGTCCGAGCAGGCCACCTGGAACGAATCGGCGAGCGGCGTCGCCGAAGCCGCGGCTTGGCCGATCGCCATCCCGACGCTCATGAGGTTCGCGACCACCGATCCGCCGTCCGAGATCTCGCTCATCCCCAGGTACGCGACCGATTCGAAGATGGACAACATCCCGCCGGTGACTTCGCCCTGCTGCATTCCCGTGTCGCTGATGAACTGGCTGACCACCCCCGACTGCGCGGCGAACATTTGCGCGAGGGAGCTGGTGGAGGTCTGGAAGTGCGTCTGCACCGGGATCGCGGCGTTCAGCTCGGCGGTGAGCTGGTGGATCACCGCCTGCCAATCGGCGGCCGATACGTTGTCGGGGCAGATCAGGCCCGGCAGCTTGTTGTCGTAGTTGCTCAGCGCCGACGGGTCCAGGATGACGTACTGCTCGCGCAACGTGTTGCCGGAGGTGAATGGAAGCTGCTGGTTGATCGAGGCGTAGGCATCGGCCTGGCCGCCGGTGAACACGGGGAAGGGAACCGGGGCCTGCGAGAGGATGCTCGCGAGCGGGTTGACCTGCAGCGCCGTCCAGCTTTGCGTGGGCGGGCTTCCCTCCTGGCCGGGGGCGGTGACGACGGGCGCACCCGCGACCGACGCGGTGAGGAGGTGCTGATTCTTCGCGTTGACGATGGTGCCGCCGTCCCTCGACCAGAGCTGTGCGGTCGCGCCCTCCACCAGGAGGTCGACGAGCACGCACGTCGATCCCGGGCTGTCGAAGACGGGCGCACCGAGACCCAGCCCCAGCGGCAGGCCGTGCGGGAGCGCGCTCACGATGGTGCCGTCGCCGGGGAACCGCCACGTCTGCCCCGCCTGGCCGCCCGCATACGGAAAGAGCCCGACCTCTTTCGAGTCGCCCGGGACGCCCAGTCCGTAGGTGTTGTCCTCGTCGGTGAGCCCGCTCTGGATGAAGTACCACTGCGGGCCGGGCTTCAACGGCACCACGGGTGCGCCCCACCAGTACTCGTCCAGCGGCGTGCCCGCCTGCACCGTGTACGTGATGATCGAAGCGCCGTTGACCGCCAGGCCGCCATCCACGTTCAGGACCATGGCGCGATTCGCCTGGTTGGCGATCATCCCGTCGGACTCGAACGACCAGAGCTGCGTGTGGTCGTCCGGATCGAGCTGGCGGAGAACGATGTAGTTGCCGTTCGGGCCCCAGTCGTACGTGCTCCCCAGCCCCAGCACGAGACTCTTGCCGTCGCCGAGCGCCGAGATGATCCGGCCGTACGGATCGACGCGCCACAGCTCGCTCTGCTCTCCTCCCTGCCAGGGGAGGAAGAGGACGGGCGTCCCGGCGGCCGCGGTGCCGTTCTGGACGCCGAGCCCGTAGCAGGTGGTGTCGTCGCTCAGCGCCGACATGAAGAATCGCCAGCTC
>DASWMA010000790.1:0-4006 GCA_036399995.1 Longimicrobium sp.
GTGCTGGGTGCTGGGTGCTGGGTGCTGGGTGCTGGGTGCTGGGTGCTGGGTGCTGGGTGCGGAGTGCGGAGTGCGGAGTGCGAATCGGGGCATGACGGCTTTGGGTCCGCCGCCGTGTAGTTCTCCCCCTCCCCCGCGCAGCGGGGGAGGGGGCCGGGGGGAGGGGGCCGGCCGCGGCATGCGCCGGGGTTGATTTCCTCGCCTCGATTTCCGCGCTCGTCGGTTTTCTCGCTGGGTCGGCTACTCCGGCGGGGGCGCGGTCTCGCGGACCAGCTGCTCCACCGCGTCGGTGATCGACTTCTCCATCAGGCCGCTGCTGCTGCAGTCCAGCGGCTGGTCGCGGTTCATGATCATCGTGCGCACCACCTTGCCGTCCACCTGCATCTCCATCCGCGTCACGCCCTGGTTGGTGGGGATGATGCGGATCAGCACGGCATAGGTCACCCGCCCGTGGTCGGCCAGGTTTCCACCCCGGAACGACTCGTTGCACGCGAAGAAGTCGCCGATCTGCCGCCCGAAGAGCTGCCGGTTGCGCACGAGCTGCGAGGTGGTGAACAGCTCGTTCGGGTTCTGCGCCGACTGCACCAGCGGCACGCCGAGCTCCTCGAACACCACCTTCACCGCCTGCACCACGTGCTCGGGCGGGGCGGGAACGTTCCGCTCGTAGCGCGGGACGTCGCCGCGGAACACCACCCTGCGCTGCGCGGCGGCGTCGCCCGCGGCCACGCCGGGGAGCGTGAGCGCGGCGGCCAGCGGGAGCAGGCGGACGAGGAGTCGGGCGAATCGCATCGGGACCATATCGCAGGCGAGGGATGGATCGGCGGACGGCGGACTACGGAGCCGGCGGCGGGGGCGCGGTGTCGCGCAGGATCTGGTCGACCATGGTGATCAGCGCCTTCTCGAGCACGCCGGTGGTGGTGCACTCCACCGGGCCCGAGGCGACGTCGCGCCGGGTGGCGCGGGCATCCACCTGCGTCTGCATCACCGTCACGCCATTGCGGCCCGGGCGCACGCGGGTGAGGATCGCGAAGACCACCGTGCCCCGGTCGGCCAGGCTCCCGCCCACGATGTCGGTTTCCTGGCAGGCGAAGAACTCGCTGTTGTTGCGGCCGAAGAGCTGCCGGTTGATCCGCAGGTACGGGGTGAACAGGTCCTGCCGGTTCTGCGAATCCCGCAGCAGCGGCAGGCCGATCTGCTCGTACACCGCCTGCACCGCCTGCACCACGTACTCGGGCGGCGCGGTGAACTCGTGCTCCGACTGCGGCAGGTCGGTGCGGAACGCCACGATGGTGGTGCGCCCCTCCTGCGCCGCCGCCGGCCGCCACGCCAGCGGAAGCAGCGCCACGGCGAGCGCCATCAGGAGCACACGGGGCGTGGGGCGAGGAATGATCGAATGCATGCTGGGATGTGCCGGGGAAAGGAGCGGGGCCGGATGGTGCCGGCGCACCGCTGATGCAGGGTTCGCGCGGTGATCGCGCGCCGTACGAACGAAGGACACGCAAGATGAAAGCTCTCGCGTGTCCTCCACATCCGTCAAGGACGACCGGGTCCCGCCGGCGTCACTCCGGCTGCGCGGGCGCCGGCGGGGCCGCGGGTGCGGCGGGTGCGGCGGGAGCAGCGGGAGCAGCGGGAGCGGCTGCGGCCGCCTGCTGCAGGCGCTCTTCCACCATCCGCGCCAGCGTCTTCTCGAACTCGCCGGTGGTGCTGCACTCCACCGCGCTGGCGCTGCCGCCGCGGCGCCGCGCGCGGGCGTCCACCTGCGTGTGCAGCATGGTGCCTCCACCTTCGGCGGGCGACAGGCGCGTGCGCACCGCGAAGGTGATCTGGCCGGTGTTGGTCAGGTCGTTCAGGATGTCGTACCCCGAGCACGAGAAGTACGTGCTGTTGGCCTTGTTGAACAGCCGCCCGCGCAGGTCCATGAACGGCGTCAGGTAGTCGTGCGCGCGGGGGTTGGCCGTCTCGGCCAGCGGAAAGCCCATCTCGCCGTACACCTCGGTCATCGCCTGCCACACCGCCGCGGGGGGAGCGTCCACACGCGCGTCGGTCTGCGCCACGTCGTTGCGGAAGCTCACCACCGAGCCGCGGTCGCGCTGCTGCGCGGCGGCGAGCGACGGCACCAGCAGCACCGCCAGCGCGGGCACCCAGCGGAAACGGCGGGCCACGGAGCGCGCGGACGCGGCCTGCGGAGAAAGGGTCGGCTTCATCGGAATCTGCGATGTGGAGAGTGGGTTCGGGACCGCGCCGGGCGTACCCACGCGGACGCACGCGGGTTCCCGCCGCCGGCCGGCCGGGCGGCAGATGTTCAGGCCCCCACGGGCCGGACCGGCACGTCCCGAGATCCGACAAATCTAAGCCGCGCGGGGTTTTGCGTCGAGGCTCACCCGCCACCGCTTCGTCCAATCCCGGCGCCGGCCGTGCATGGGTCCGCATCCAGAACGCGCGACCGCCGCCGGTTCGCACACCCGGGCGGGCGCACGCGTGCCTCACCCTCCGCTCATCCCCACCCCCTACCGCGGTTGCCCCCGAGCAAGCATCATACATGCGGTACCCGAAGCGGTTCTGCGCGGCCCCCGTCATCCAGTTCCACAAGAGCAGCCCCATGCCCGACCCCGTGCGCACCAAGCTCAAGCTGATCGGCGCCACCGCCGTGGCCTTCGCCGGCGGGCTGCTGCTGGCGTCCGGGCTCGACCTGACGCCCGGCGGCCACGCCGCCGTGCTGCAGCAGGCGCCCAGCCGGCAAGACGTGAAGCCGGTGTCGGACCTGAGCGAGGCGTTCATCTCCATCGCCGAGTCGGTGACGCCGGCGGTGGTCTCGATCGACACCGAGCGCCGCGCCCGCCGCGGCCCCGGCGGCGGCGAGGGCGGCGAGCTTCCCGAGGATCTGCGGCGCATGCTCCCGCCGCAGTTCCGCTACCGGATGCCCGACCAGAACGCGCCGCAGGAGTCGCGCGGCTCGGGGTTCATCATCTCGGCCGACGGCTACATCGTCACCAACAACCACGTGGTGGAGGGCGCCGACAAGATCGACGTGGTGCTGCAGGACAACCGGCACCTGCAGGCCACCGTGGTGGGGCGCGACCCGCTCACCGACATCGCGGTGATCAAGGTGCAGGCGACGGGGCTTCCCACCGTGCGGCTGGGCAGCTCCGACAACGCGCGCATCGGCGAGTGGGTGCTGGCCATCGGCAACCCGCTCAACCTGGGCACCACCGTCACCTCGGGGATCATCAGCGCCAAGGGGCGGCCCCTCCCCATCCTCCGCGAGACGTCGGGGAGCAGCTGGGCGATCGAAGACTTCATCCAGACCGACGCGCCGATCAACCCCGGCAACTCGGGCGGGCCGCTGGTGAACCTGCGCGGCGAGGTGGTGGGCGTGAACAGCGCCATCGCCTCGCCCACCGGCTATTACTCGGGGTACGGCTTCGCGGTGCCGATCGACCTGGCCCGCCGCGTGAGCGACGACCTGATCCGCTACCGCGAGGTGCGGCGCCCGGCGCTGGGCGTGTCGATCACCGAGGTCACCCCCGAAGACGCCGAGGTCTACCGGCTGGAGCGGATCCAGGGGGTGGTGGCGCAGGACTTTCCCGCGGGGAGCGTGGCGCGGGCGGCCGGGCTGCAGCAGGGCGACGTGATCGTGGCGGTGGACGGCAAGCCGATCCAGCGGGTGGGGCAGTTCCAGCGCATCGTGGCCAGCTACCGCCCGGGCGACCGGGTGAAGCTGGACGTGGTGCGCTACGGGGCGCGCCGGCAGATCACCGTGGCGCTCAGCCAGGCCGCCACCGACGCCGACACCCGGCGCACCGCCCAGGCCCCCGCGGCCGCGCCCGAAGAGAACGCCACCAGCCGGCTGGGCGTGGCGGTGGAGCCGCTGACCGGCGACATCGCGCGGCGGCTGGGCTACAACGGCTCGGGCGGCGTGGTGGTCACCGGGGTGCAGCCGTACGGCCCCGCCGCGCGCGCCGGGCTGACGGAGGGTGTGCGGATCGTGGCGGTGGATGGCCGCCCG
>DASWMA010000791.1:0-1997 GCA_036399995.1 Longimicrobium sp.
CGGCGAGATCCCGGCCAGAACTCCCGCTTCACATGGACTCCCACGTGCCCGCATTCCCTTGACGACACGAAGTTGACGGGCAATCTTTGGCTCACAGCATTCCAAGCGTCACCTCGAAACGCCGGTGGTTGATCGCTGGCGGATCGTGAGCGCCCGCCGGGTATGGACCCGCGCGGGCGGCTTTTGCGGCTTGGGTCCATGCCGGTCCGCCCCCTCTCGATTCCCCGATGCCGTCGTGAGCACCGCCCTGTCGCCCCCCGTCCGCCGCCCCGGCGCGCGGGACCACACCCCCGCCGCGCCCCGGTCCCCCGAACACGAGCCATCGCCGCGGCAGACGGAGCAGGAGCCCGGCGGGCGCGACCAGGCGCCGGGGTCGCGGCTCGACGCCGAGCACCGCCACATCCTGCGCGCCAAGACGCAGGACGAGGTGTGGGTGCGCTGGGTGCTGATCGTGGGCGCGGTGCCGCTGGTGTGGGTGCTCAGCCGCATCGGCGTGCTCACCATCTCCGAGACCGCCACGCTGGCGCTGGGCGGCGGGATCGCGCTGGTGAACGGGCTGTTCCACCTGGCGCTGAAGCAGAACCGATGGGCGCCGTGGCAGTTCTGGGCCAGCCTGGTGGTGGACCACCTGGTGCTGTTCGGCTTCACCGCCGCGCACGGGCGCTTCGGGATGCTGATGATCCCCTACTACGCCGCGCTCTTCTCGTCCACCGCGCTGGGGGTGCCGCGCGCCAGCTGGAGCTCCACCGCGGCCAGCGCGGTGCTGTACCCGGCCGCGCGGCTGGTGGGGGCGTGGGCCAACCCGGGGATGGACCTGCCCTGGCAGATGATCGCGCTGGAGACCGCCGTGGTGGTGAGCGTGCTGGCCGCCACGCTGCTGGCGCCCACGCACTACACGCGGCGCCTGCGGCAGGTGCGGCACGCGCTGGCGCAGGTGGAAGAGGGCGACTTCCGCGTGCAGGTGGCCGCCGGCGATCGCGACCAGATGGACTTCCTCGCCGCCGCCGTGAACCGCGTGGGAAACTCGCTGGGCGGGGTGATCCGCGAGGTGCAGGGGCAGGCGCGCTCGCTGGCCGCGCTGGCCGAAGAGCTCTCGGCCACCGCCGCGGAGGTGCAGGCGAGCGCGGTGGAGGTGGGGAGCATCGCCAACGACGCCGCGGGCGAGGTGGAGCGCGAGGTGGCGCTGATGACCCACGGCGGCGCGGCGCTGGAGCGGCTGGCCGCGCAGAACGTGGTGGTCCGGCAGCAGGCCGGCACCGCGGCCGACGACGCCCGCCGCGTGGCCGCCGAGACCGACACGCACGTAGGGCGCATCGCGCAGAGCGGCACGCTGCTGGTGGAGATCGGCGAAGGCTACCGCGAGGCCGCCACCAGCGTGGACGCGCTGCACGGCGCGGGCGAGCGGATCGGCGGCTTCGTGGGGAGCATCCAGGGGATCGCCGAGCAGACCAACCTGCTGGCGCTGAACGCGGCCATCGAGGCGGCACGCGCCGGCGAGCAGGGGCGCGGCTTCGCCGTGGTGGCCGAGGAGGTGCGCAAGCTGGCCGGCGAGTCGGCCGATTCGGCGGCGTCGGTGAACGTGACGGTGGAGGAGACGCGCGAGGCGATCGCCCACGTGCGCACGCAGCTCGAGACGGCCGACCGGCGCCTGGCCGGCGTGGGCGAGGCCAGCCGCGAGGGCGAGGCGGCGCTGGCGCAGATGGTGGACGGGCTGCGCCGCGCGGTGGACGCCATCGAGCGCATCCACGGCGAGGTGGAGGCGCAGGCCGGCGTGATGGACGAGCTGATGGCCGCCATGCGCAACGTGCAGGAGATCGCCCACAACACCCGCGCCCGCACCGAGCAGACCGCCGCCGCCGCGCAGCAGCAGGGCGCCGCCATGGAAGAGCTGGCCGACGCCAGCCAGAGCCTGGCCGAGATGGCCATGAACATGCACGACCTGGCGGAGCGCTTCCGCGTCTGAGCTTTTTTCTCACGCAGAGCAGCAGAGGAGCAGA
>DASWMA010000792.1:0-24087 GCA_036399995.1 Longimicrobium sp.
CCGGCCGCCTCCAGCCACCATGCCGGCCCACCCAACCTCTCCCGGTACGGGAGAGGTGGACGCCCTCAGGCGGCCGGAGAGGGCGCGATGCCGGCGCCGCGAGCGAGCGCGTGCCCTGCGCGTACGAAATCCCGCCACCCCGGCTCCGTGCCCGAGCCGACGATCGATCGACATTCAGCGACACCGATGACCGAACCACAGCTGGAGCTGAAGGCCGACGGCACGTGGCAGCCGATCCGCGTGCTGTTCGTGTGCCTGGGCAACATCTGCCGCTCGCCGCTGGCCGAGGCGGTGTTCCGCCACCAGGTGGCCGAGCGCGGCTGGACCGACCGCTTCGACATCGACTCGGCGGGGACCAGCGGGTGGCACCGCGGCGCGCCGCCCGACGCACGCAGCACCGAGACGGCGCGGCGCCGCGGGATCGAGCTGGCCGGGCGCAGCCGCCGGGTGAGCGCGGCCGACCTGCGCAACTTCGACTACGTGATCGCGATGGACGCCGAGAACCGCGCCGCCCTCGACGAGCTGGCCGCGCAGTCGGGCGGCACCGCCGAGGTCCGCCGGCTGCGCGAGTTCGAGCCCGGCGCCGACTCGCCCGACGTCCCCGACCCGTACTACGGCGGCCCCGACGGCTTCGAAGACGTGCACGACATCGTGGAGCGCGCCTGCGCCGGCCTGCTCGCCCACATCGCCGCCGGGCGCGGCCTGCGGTGACGGCCTCCGCGCTCCCCGACGACGTTCGCGCCGCGGTGGAGGGCGCGCTGGGCACCATCCGCTCCGCGCGGCCGGTGGGCGGCGGCTGCATCAGCGACGCGTGGCGGGTGGAGACGGCGGACAGGGCCGCCTTCGTGAAGCACAACGCCGCCGCCCCCGCCGCGATGTTCGCCGCCGAGGCCGACGGCCTGCGCGCCCTCCGCGCCGCCGCGGGCGAGCACCTGCGCGTCCCCGCCGTGCTCGCGCTGGGCGGCGACGGCGGGGAGAGCGGGGGATGGATCGCGCTGGAATGGCTGGAGCCTGCGTCCCCCGGTCGCGATCACGGCGAGCGGCTGGGGCGCGGGCTGGCGGCCGTCCACGACGGGGGGGACGGGGGATGGGGATGGGAGCGCGACAACTGGATCGGCTCGCTCCCGCAGGGGAACGAGTCCGCTGCGTCGTGGCCTGACTTCTGGCGCGACCGCCGCCTGGGTCCGCAGCTCGATCTCGCTCGCCGCGCCGGGCGGCTCCCGGCGACGGAGGGCGAGTGGGCGCGGCTGTTCGATCGTCTCCCCGGGCTGCTGGAGGCGGGGGACGAGGAGGGGCCGTCGCTCGTCCACGGCGACCTGTGGAGCGGGAACGCGCTCGCCACGTCGACAGGCCCCGCAATCATCGACCCCGCCGTGTACCGCGGCCATCGCGAGGTGGACCTGGCGATGGCGGAGCTGTTCGGCGGCTTCGGCGCCGCGTTCTTCGCCGCGTACGACGAAGCCCGGCCGCTGCGCCCCGGCTACCGCGAGCAGCGGCGCGGCATCTACCAGCTCTACTACCTGCTGGTGCACGTGAACCTGTTCGGCGGCGGCTACCCGCGGCAGACGGCGGGCACGCTGCGCGCCGTGCTCGCGCCCTGATCCGCATCCCGGCAGCCGCTGCATTTCCTTCCTTCGGCCGGCCGCCACGTCTACATTCCGCGAACCCGCCAGCGCGCACGGAACGGCGCGTGCGATGGCTACGACGCGTACGGCGCACGCACGCACTCGCGCACCTGTTCATCCCGGCATCCCCGCACCCTTTGACCGACCCGCTCGCCCCGGATCCGCCCGCGCCCCCCAAGCTACCGCCGCCCGCCGGCAACACCGTGGCCGTGCGGACGCTGGTGCGCTACGCCGAGCGCGCCATGGAGCGCAGCTCCGACGCCGACCAGGTGCGCGGCAACACGGCGCGCCTGCTGGTGGATGGCACGCAGGCGTTCCCCGCGTGGCTGAACGCCATCCAGAACGCGCAGCACTGGGTGCACCTGGAGAACTACGTCCTGCGCGACGACCGCACCGGCCGCATCTTCCGCGAGGCGCTGTGCGACCGCGCGCGCGACGGGGTGAAGGTGCGCGTGCTGTACGACTGGATGGGGTGCTGGGCCACGCCCCGGCGCTACTTCCGCCCCTTCCGCGACGCGGGAGTGGAGGTGCGCGCCTTCGCCCCGCCGCGCGCGGGGAACCCGCTGGCGTTCATGCGCCGCGACCATCGCAAGGTGGTGGCGGTGGACGGCGTGTACGGCTCGGTGGCGGGGATGTGCATCGGCGACGAGTGGGCGGGCGACCCCGAGCGCGGCATCCCTGCGTGGCGCGACACGGGCGCCGAGTTCCGCGGGCCGGTGGCCGCGGCGCTCGACGTGGCCTTCTCGCGCACCTGGGCGCTCACCGGCCGCCCCCTCCCGCCCGACGAGGTGCCGGACCCCGCCCTGTCGAAGCCTGTGGGCGACGTGTCGGTGCGCGTGGTGGAGGGGGAGCCGGCCAAGAGCCGCATCTACCGCCTGTCGCAGTTCCTGTCGCTGGCGGTCGAGCGGCGGCTGTGGATGACCGATCCGTACTTCCTGGTGCCGCCCGCCATGGCCGAGGCGCTGGCCAGTGCCGCGCGCGACGGCGTGGACGTGCGCGTGCTGGTGCCGGCGTTCAACAACTGGCCGATCGTAGGCGGGCTTTCGCGCGCGGGGTACCGGCCGCTGCTCGAGGCGGGGGTGCGGATCTTCGAGTGGGAGGGCCCCATGATCCACGCCAAGACCGCCGTGGCCGACGGGATCTGGACGCGCGTGGGGTCGAGCAACCAGAACCTGGCGTCGCTGCTGGGCAACTGGGAGCTCGACGTGGCGGTGACCGACCGCACCTTCGCGAAGGCGATGGAAGAGCTGTTCGAGGCCGACATGGCCGGCGCGGTGGAGATCAGCATGCTCCCCACGGGGGTCGTGCGCTCCCCCCTCCGCGAGCGGCGCTCGGCCGAGCGCACGGTGGTGGAGGCGCCCGGCGAAGAGCACAAGCCCGGCCGCGCCCGTGCCCGCGAGCGCCGCGCCCGCTCGTACCGCGGCACCGAGGTGGGGCGGCTGCTGGGGCGCCTGGCCCGCACCTCCTCCGTCCTCTTCCGCGCACTGATCGGCGAGCGCGCCATCGCCCGCGAAGACGCGGGGTGGATCGCCATCTTCGCCCTGCTGCTGTTCGGGATCTCGGCGCTGGGGTTCGCCAACCCGCGCTGGCTGGCGTGGCCGATCGCCTTCTTCATCTTCTGGCTGGGGATGGCCGCGCTGGTGCGCCTGCTGACGCACGAGAAGCCGCCGCCGGAGCTGCCCGGCCCCTCCAAGCCCCGTCGCTCCGAGATCGACCCATCGTCCACCGGCGGCTGAAGCCGCAGCAACAACGACGAAAAGCCTCGCAAACCGCGCGAGGCTTCAACGACCGGGAGCGCTGCGTCTTTCGTACCGAATTCAGCGATTGATCGTGCATTCGCACGACACCGCCGCCCGTCATCCTGAGCGCGACCACACTGCACCCGAGGCGTGCTGCGGAGGCCGCAGCGCGAAGGATCTATCCCATGGGATGCGCTACGACTGGAGATTCCGCGCAGGCCGGCTATAGATCCTTCGGCCTGCAACCATTGGCGCACGCCGCGAAGGTGGCGTGGTCGGCCTCAGGATGACGGAGGAGGAGTTGGGTGCAGAATGCACAGTCAATCACCACATTTGGTATCACTCCCGTGGCCGCGCCGCGTGCGATGGGAGACTCAGGATGGAATCCGCAGGGTTGGCGCGCTGAAAGACCGCATGCGGAGAGGGGTGTGATCCTCCGCGATACGTGATCGCTCCGGCCGATCCGGCGCATCCGCGACCGGCTCCGCCCCGTCGAAGGGTCCGCCGGATGCGGCGCGGGCGCCCTCCAGCACGCCCAGCGCGAAGCACGGGCTCAGCAGCGCGAACATCACCCACCCACCGTCAGCTCGATCTCCCGCCCCTTCCCGTCCGCGGCCGCGAACGACAGCAGCCGCCCGCCCTCTTCCTCCACCTCCGCCCGCTCGGCCGCATCGAGCGCCGCGAACGCCTCCACCCGCAGCGTGGCCGTGCCGCGCGCGGTGCGGATGTTCCAGGCGCCGCGCACGAATCCGTCCACCAGCAGTGCGCCGCGGGTGAACACGCGCCGGCCCTGCTCGGGGGTGACGATGCGCGTGCGGTCGGCGTGTGAAAGGAGCGTGTTGTCGTACTCGGGGAGATACCGCACCGGCGCGGGCGTGCCGGGGTCCGGCAGAGGGGCGTCGGGCACGTCCAGCAGCTCGCTGCCCTGCTCGTCGCGGAAGGTGCGCAGCCGCGGACGAAGCCGCTCCGCCACCTCGCGCAGACGCGTCAGCCCCGACCACGCCTGCACGTCGGCCACCGATGCGGGGCCGAACGCCGCCAGGTAGCGCAGCATCACCTCGTCAGCGGACGGCTGGGCGGCGAGCGGGCGGCCCAGCCAGTGCTCGGCCGTGGTGCACAGCGGCAGGCCGCCCTTGCCCCACACGCCGCGCGGGGGCACCTGCACCAGCGCGAGCCCGGCGCGCAGCGCGTGCGCCACCGACTCGGGGTCCGCGCCCGGCCAGCGCTCCTGCAGCACCTTTCCGGCGTTGGTGATGGTGGCCGGCTGATCCTCCAGCAGTTCGCGCCCGGCGGCGACGACCGCGTCCACGTCCAGCCCCGCCAGCCGCTTGCCGTACGGACTGCCGCGAAGCTGCTGCTCCAGCACGGGCGCCATCAGCGGCCGCAGCTCCAGGCAGTCGGCCGCGGTCACCAGGTGCACGGTGCCGCGCATCAGCACGATGCGCGCGGCGCGGCGCTCCAGCAGCAGCGCGGCGAGATCGTCGGTGCGGAACCCCTCCAGCCGCGTCCACAACCCCACGTACGGCGCGTTCGGCGACTGCGCCTGCATCCCCACCAGCCGCCCAATCGCCGCGTCGGGGGATAGCTCCGCGCGCCGCAGCAGCATCTGCCGCTCCAGCAGTGCCCGGTTCAGCGCGCGCCGGCTGAGCACGCCGGCCGAGCCCGTCGCCGCACGTCCGCTCCCTCTCACCACCGCCCGTGCGGCCATCGTGGATTCCCGTTGCAACGAAGGACTGGCGCACTCCCGCCCTGAACGACAGAATGCTGTCGGATATTCGCAGGATAGCCTACTGACAGGATGCTGTCAATGTCCGACGACACCCGGGCTTCCCGCACGCCGGCCGGCGACGCGTTCACTGCGCTCGTGGTGCAGGTCCTTCGCCTGCACGGCCTTCTGATCGCCGCCGGAGACGAGATGGCGCGGCCCGCGGGGCAGACCAGCGCGCGCTGGCAGGTGCTGGGCATCGTGGAGCATGGCCCGGCCACGGTGGCGCAGGTAGCGCGCGCGCTCGGCTTGGCGCGGCAGAGCGTGCAGCGCGTGGCCGACCTGCTGGAGCACGACGGGCTCGCGGCCTACGTCCCCAACCCCGCCGACCGCCGCGCCGACCTTCTGCAGCTCACGGACGCCGGCCACTCGGCCCTGCGGACGATCCAGACGGCGCAACGCACCTGGGCCGACGCCCTCGGCGGCGAGATTGGCGAGGACGAGTTGCGGCGTGCGAGCGAGGTGCTGGCGCGGGTGATGGAGGTGGTTACTGATCGCGGTGTTCGGACGGGTTGAACAGATCGATCGCTAAAGTCCTGGGCGCAGCCGTGGGGCTGGTGATAATGACACTGGGTCATGCTCAGGACTGACTTCTGGTAGATAGTCTTTGCAATCCGGGTCCCAATCGAAGAGTACGCCAGCACTTCTCCGATACATCTCGGCCGAACATTCATTGGGCAGCGTTACCTGAATTTCTCCCAGTTTGATGTGACGCTTTTTTCCAAGCACATCTGCATGAATTTCTACGGTGTATTTACCGGGGGTGAAGCCGAAATCTTCGACTCGCTGTTCGGACGCAGAGAGAAAATGGTGATTGTACGTCACTCCCTCCTGATTTATGAATAATCCACTGCCAGGTACCAGATCGTTTCGCTCCCCATAAGCCCATGCCGTAAAAAGCGCCCCGGTATTTTCACGTCTTACGCGAAGGTACATGCTTTGAATCACATGCCCTCTCTTTCCTTCACTAAAAATCAGCGAGCGAAGGAAGATTTTCGGACTACGTCCCCGCGGGGTGTTCTCCCACCCAAAATAGATCAACCGCGGGCGGGTCATTTTAACCGACCCCCGACGAAATAACGTTAACCAAGCCGTCGTTGCTGAGATCGTGAGGGCAGCTCCGGATATAATCAGGCTCACAAGAGCGGAGAGTGCCATAAACGTTTCAAAGGTAAACGTGCGAACCGGCTGGGTTTCTGTGCGATACGACCATTCTGTCAAGCACCGGCGTATCGTGCTCTAGAGCCACGCCGGGCATCCCATCCCACGTCTCGCCATCCAGCGTCCGCCCCCCGGCCTTGGGCGTGCGGCCGCCCCACTGCTTGAAGAAGAAAGCAACTCCCGCCCCACCGCACCGGTCGCGGATCAGCTTCACCCACTCAGGGTCCATGCGGCGGTGGTTGGCGCCGCTCTCTCCGCCCGCGATCACCCAGTGGATCCCCTCCAGCAGGCCATCGAGGTCGAGCGGCCCCAGCAGCGGCTCGCATGACAGGAAACGCATCCGCGCCGGCACGCCGCGCAGGTGCTTGATCCGGTAATCCACGTCCTGGTTCTCGACGCTCGTGCCCATCCAGATGTGCGCCGGGATCGAGCCGTCCGGGAACAGGTCCCGGTTCAGGTTGAAGAACCGCACCGCGCGCGAGGGGCGCTTGGTCAGCACCTGGTAGACGTGGCGGTCCACGCTCAGCATCACCTCGAAGATCCGCCGCACGAACTCGTCGGGCACGTCCACGTGGAACAGGTCCGACATGCTGTTCACGAAGATCATGCGCGGGTCCTTCCACCTTCCAGGCTCGGCCAGCCGCTCCGGCCACAGCCGCACCGCGAACGGGTCCGCCTCGTTCTCTTCCGTCTGCACCACGGGCAGCCGCCGGCGGTACACGGTGGCGAGCCGCACGTGGGCGAGCGTGTGCGCATAGCAGTTGTCGCACCCCGCCGAGACCTTGGTGCAGCCGGTCACGGGGTTCCAGGTGGAGTCGGTCCACTCGATCTTGCTGCGCTCGCCCACCTTGCCTCTCCGCGCCCAAGGCTTCAAACCGCACCCTCATCACACTACCGAAGAACGTCCGAAGAATCAAGCTTCACCCAGCCGGGATCTCACCCCGGGAGCACGTTCCGGGGAGGATCGCGCGGGTCGAAGCTGCGGGGGCGGTAGCGCGGGAGGAGCCAGCAGCACAGGCCGGCCACCCCCAGCCCCACCAGCGGCACCACGGGGTCTTTGCCCAGCGCCCACCATCCGCCCCACAGCGAGAGGGGGATGAAGGTGATCGCCAGGATGAAGTTGAACGGCGACCCGGCGCGGAAGCGCACGCCGGGCTGGTCGGCCAGCCGCAGCAGGAGCGCCCGCACGAACGCCGCGTAGGCCGCGCCCCGGTCCTCCACCCGGCCGAGACTCTGGAACGAGTTGTGGCGCAGGAAGATGCCGCCTCCATCCGCGCGGATGTCGCATTTGTAGTACGTGCGCGTTTCGCTGGGGTCGAAGCGGAGGTGGACCTTGCGGATCGCGGCGAGCGGAAGCGTGCGGACGACGTTCTCGCCCTGTCGGACCTCGATCCGGTCGGGCAGGAGTACGTAGTCGCGCTCGTCGTCGAAGGCGGAGCGCCGGAACGAGTAGGTGGCCAGGGGGGCGGATGGGGATTCGGTGAGAGGCATTCCTGGAGCGCGAGGAGGATTTTGCTCGTTCACCGGGCGTGACCACCGTTCCGTGGCCACCCGGTCACCGGCGATGCGCCCTCAAACTGGGCAGCGCCCGTTCGGGCGGATTCCGCGGGTCGAAGCTGCGGGGCCGGAAGCCCAGGAACATCCAGCAGGCGGCGATCGCGATCTCCACCCCCGCCAGGGTCAGCGCGATCTCGCGGAAGACGAACCCCAGGACGGCCACGCCCAGGAACACGGGAGCGAAAAAGGCGAAGAGGATGAACTCCATTCCCGATCCCGTGCGGAACCGGACGCCGGGAACGTCGGCGAGCTGCCCCAGGAGCTTCCGTACGAAATCTTCGTAACGCGCGCTGCTGCTGAAGTGGCTGAACGACCCGTCGGGACGCGTGTTCCTGAAGCTGTACCGCAGGATGATCTCGAACCCGGCCGCGGTGATGGTGCAGGTGTAGAACGCGCGCGGCTCGCTGGGGTCGAACCCGAGCTGGACCATGCGGATGTCGCCGAGCGGGTGCGTGGCGACCATGTGCTCGCCTCGCCAGGTCTCGATGCGGTCCGCCAGGAGCACGTACTCCAGGCCGGCGTCGGGGCCCGTGCCCTGGACCGGGAAGGTGGCAAGGGCGGCACGCCTGGATTTTTCGAGAGGGGTGGGCGGAGGCTTTCCGCGATCTCGTTTCAAAGACATGTGCGGGCCCATGAATCGGTCGAAGAATTCTCACCCGCCGCTCCGCCATCTCGCCTCTTGAAGCTAGAGCCGCGGAGGCGGACCACGTGCCGTTCAGCGGCGACGTTCAGTCGCACGTTCGGCCCGAAATCCGCCCCCCCGCTCCCGCGCTCCGCCGTCTATGGCGTGGCGGTCGCCGCCGCGCCGGCATTCACGTTCCGCACCGTCACGTAGTAGTTCTCGTCCACCCGCAGCCCCCCGGCCGCGCGCGCGGCGGCGGCGACGGACGCGGGCGCCGTCTGCCACTCCGTCGTCGGCCGCAGCGTCTCGCCGCCGGTGCCCGCCAGCACGCGCACGGGCATGTCGAAGCCGGGGACCACACGGGCCCAGCGGTACTGCACGCCGTCGCCAGTGACGCGGTACTCCAGCACGGGGATCATCGTGGTGGTCAGGTACTGCTCGAACACCTTGCCGAAGTCGATCCCCGCCTCGCGGCTGATGTAGTCGCGCACCTGCTGGCCGGTGACCGTCTGGTGGCGGAAGGTGATGTTCAGGCCGCGCAGGATGCCGCGCCACTTCTCATCGTCGCCCACGATCTGGCGGATGGTGTGCAGCATGTTGCCGCCCTTGTAGTACATGTCGCCCGAGCCCTCGGCGTTCACCCCGAAGGCGGGGATGACGGGCTGGTCGTTCTGCACCGCCGCGCGCGTGCCGATCTGGTAGCGGGCGCCCGCCGCCTTCCCCTGCTGGCACTCGGTGTAGATGCTCTCGCTGTAGTTGCCGAAGCTCTCGTGCACCCACATGTCGGCCAGGTCCTTGGTGGTGATGTTGTTCCCCCACCACTCGTGCGCCGTCTCGTGCACGATGATGAAGTCCCACCGCAGCCCCAGCCCGGTGCCCGACAGGTCGCGCCCGCGGTAGCCGTTCATGTAGTGGTTGCCGTACGCCACCGCGCTCTGGTGCTCCATCCCCAGGTGCGGCGTTTCCACCAGCTTGAAGCCGTCTTCGTACCAGGGGTACGGCCCGAACCAGCGCTCGAAGCACTGCAGCACCGGCTTGACCTGCTGCCACTGCGCCCGCGCCCGCTCCAGGTTGTACTGCAGCGGCCAGAAGTCGAGCGAGAGGGTGCCCCGCTCGCCCTGGAAGGTGTCGCTGAAGTGCGCGTACCGCGCCGCGTTCACCGACACGTTGTAGTTGTTGATGGGGTTGCGCACGAACCACTCCCAGGTGGTGGTGCCGTCGCCGTTCTTCACCGTGCTGCGCAGCCGGCCGTTGGAGACGTTCACCAGCGGGTCGGGCACCGTGATGGCGATGCGCTGGCTGTCGGGCTCCTCGACCTGCGTGTCCTTGTTGGGCCACCAGGCGCTGGCCCCCAGCCCCTGCACCGCCGTGGCGATGAAGGGCGAGCCCGTGCTGTCGCGCGCCCACACGAAGCCGCCGTCCCAGGGCGCGTTCTTCGCCGCGCGGGGCCGTCCGTGGTAGTGCACGCGGATCGTCTTCACCTCGCCGGCGCGCGCCTCGGCGGGAAGGTCCACGAAGAAGACGTTCCCGTCGCGGGTGTGCGCCAGCTTCCGCCCGTCCTGGAGCACGCTGTCCACCTGCAGCGGCATCTGCAGGTCGATCTGCATCCGGCGGCCGGGCTGCGTGGCGCGGTAGGTGATGCCGGTGTGGCCGCGGATGCTGCTGTCGGCCGGGTTCACCCGCACGCTCAGGTCGTAATAGGTCACGTCCCACCACGCCCGGCCGGGGCCGATGGAGCCGCGCAGCGTGTCGGCGCGCGAGAAGGGCGGCGTGGCCTGCGCCAGCGCGCCACCGGCGGTCGCGAGCAGGAGCAGCGGGGCGAACAGGGCGGTTCGGCGCATCGGGGACGGCGGGTCTGGGTTCGGGATGGCACGGCGAGGGCGGCGTCCGCGCGCGGACGGGTTACACAATGCGGCTCCGGGGGCGCCGCGTCCACCCGTCACCCGCGCGCGAGCGGTGCCTTCTACCCGCCACCGGGCCGATCCTTCCACCCCCCGGAGCGAGGGATTTCCTCGTCCCAAACACCGGCCACGGAGCCTCTGCGGGACCTTTTCGGTTGCATAAACCCTTGTTCCGCATTATGTTATGTAGGAACGAGGCCCGCCGTGGCCGCGTTCTGCTGCCATCTTCCCCATACAAGCCGGAAGTTTTTCGCAGACGCCGCGGCTCTCCCCCGCGAAGTCCGCAGTGCTCACCCGGAGGGACCATGCAGTTCAGGACGGCACTCCCCGTCGCTCTCGTTCTCGGGGGCGTCATCGGAAGCGTCGCCGCCGGCAACGGCGCCGATCCGTCGGCCCCACACGTAGCCGGCGCGCCGCGCGGCCTGATCCGCGAGGCCACGGCTTCGACCGCGGCGCGCTGGGACATCCCGGTGGTCCGCAACGAGCCGGTCGAGCGTTTCGTCAACATCTTCGCCAGCCGCCGCAACGAAGACATGGCGCTGTACCTCAAGCGCAGCGGCCGGTACGAGGGGATGATCCGCTCCAAGCTGCGCACGGCCGGGATGCCGGAAGACCTGGTCTACCTCACCATGATCGAGAGCGGGTTCAACCCCAACGCCCGCTCGCACGCCAACGCGGTGGGGCTGTGGCAGTTCATGAGCTCCACCGGGCGTGGCTACGGCCTGCGCATCGACGGCTACGTGGACGAGCGCCGCGACCCCGAGCGGAGCACCGACGCCGCCCTGCGCTACCTGCGCGACCTGCACAACCAGCTGGGCTCGTGGTACCTGGCCGCGGCCGCCTACAACGGCGGCGACGGCCGCGTGAGCCGCGCCCTGCGCGCCGAGACCGGCCGCACGCGCGGCCGCAGCGACGCCGACTTCTGGCGCATCCGCCACCGCCTGCCGGCCGAGACACGCGAGTACGTGCCGCTGATGGTGGCCGCCGCGGTGGTGGGGAAGCAGCCCGAGAAGTACGGGCTGGGGAACGTGGAGCGCTGGATGCCGCTGGAGACCGACACCGTGAGCGTGCCGGGCGGCACCACGCTGGCCACCGTGGCCCGGGCGGCCGGGGTCACCGAGCGCGAGGTGACGCGCCTGAACCCGCACCTGGTGCGCAAGATGACGCCGCCGGGGAAGAAGGAGTTCCCGGTGCGCATCCCCGCGGGGCGCGAGCAGCAGTTCGCCGGCGCCTTCCCCGCGCTGCACGTGGAGGCCGTGCGCGTGGCCGCCGCCGAGCGCGCCCGCGCCGCCGAGGTGGCCCGCCAGAAGGCCGCCGAGCGCCGTGCCGAAGCCCGTCGCGCCGAGACCCGCCGCGCCGAAGTTCGCCGGGCCGCCACGCGCCGCACCGCCGCCAGCCGCGCGGCGGCTCGCCGCAGCGCCAGCCGCGCCGCCGCGGCGCGCCGGGGCCGCGCCACCACCACGCGCCGGAGCCGCGCCACCACCACGCGCCGGAGCCGCGCCACCACCACCCGCCGGAGCCGCGCCACCACCACCCGCCGCAGCCGTGCCACCTCCACGCGCCGCACGGTGCGCAGCAGCACCACGCGCCGCGCCAGGGCCGGCTCGCAGACGCGCCGCAGCACCGTCCGCCGCCCCGCCGCCCGCAAGACGCGCCGCGCCCGGAGCTGAGCCGCGCGGAAGCGATCAGACGACGAAGCGAAGAACGCCGCCACCGGAGATCCGGGGCGGCGTTCGTGTTTCGTGGCCCGAACGATTTAGCGGGCGGTCAACACCCGCACGAGTAGGTGTAGTGGATGTTCGGGCAGACCACGCACCCGGAATACCAGTAGCTGGGCCCGTTCCCGTAGACGGTCCCCTTGGCGTCGCGCTTGTCGTCGCCCACCTGGAACTGCACCACGTCGAGCTCCTCCACGTTCAGCTTCAGCTTCTTCATCATTCCTCCCGGGGTTGTGGTCGACGACGCTGGACCAGAGGTAACGAAGATGAGCCGGCCGCTCTGACACGAAGAACGCCGCCCGGCGGATCCGGGGCGGCGTTCATGGTTCAGAGGCCGGCCGCCGGGCGCGTCAGCAGACGTTCGGCGTCCACGAGATCGGGTACTCCTGGCAGAACCGGCACGGGTCCGAGTACCACCCCGACATGCGGGCGTGCACCGTGCCGCCGTCCTTGAACATCGACGGTGCGGTCTGGAACTGCTCCACCTCGAGCGTTTCCACGTTCAACTTCAGCTTCTTCATCTGTCCTCCCTGGGTTGTGGTCGACGACGCTGGACCGGAACTAACGAACGGGGGCCCGCTGCTGTGACACGAAGAACGCCGCCCCGGCAGATCCAGGGCGGCGTCCATCGTTCATCCGCCGGCTCTCGGGGCGCGTCAGCAGACGTCCGGCGTTCGATTTCTCGTCCGGTAAGCCTCCGACCGCGGCCGACGTACGCTCGCGGTGCGGCTCCGAACGCGCCACCTCGCCGTTGCGGATGCGGGCCTCGTCGCTCCGTCCGACGGCGGCCCGGCGGCCCGTACGCTGCTCAAGGCGGGGTAGACGACGGCGGCCGTGCGCGCGCTGTCGCAATCGTGCCGGCCGCGATAGAATCCCCGCGGAAACAAAAACCGCCTCCGCCCGTTCCGCCGTGCCGCAAAGCCGTCCCAGCCGGGTGCTGCTGGTGTTCCTGGACGGCGTCGGCATCGGCCCGGCGGACCCCGAGCGCAACGCCTTCGCCCGCGCGGAGCTGCCCGTGCTGCGCCGGCTGCTGGGCGGCCGCGTGCCGGTGGCCGACCACCTGGATGCCGACGGGCGGATCGTGACGGAGCAGGCCGTTCTCGTGGCCGCCGACGCCACGCTGGGCGTGGCGGGCGTGCCGCAGAGCGGAACGGGGCAGACGGCGCTGCTCACCGGCCGCAACGCCGCCGCGGAATACGGCCGCCACTTCGGGCCGTGGGTGCCCACGGGGCTGCGCGAGATGCTGGGCGAGCACAACCTGCTCACCCGCGCCGTCGGCGCCGGCGGCCGGGCCGCCTTCGCCAACGCCTACCCCACCGAGGGCGCGGTGGCCGACCCGCGCATCTTCCGGCGCCCGGCCGCGCCGCCGCTGGCCGCCCGCGCCGCGGGGATCCCATTCCGCGGCCTGCCGGAGCTGTACGCGGGCGACGCGATCGCCTCGTCCATCACCAACGAGCGGTGGCGGGCGCACGCGGGCGACGCGCTCCCCGACGTGGCCGCGGACGAGGCGGGCCGCCGGCTGGCCCGGATCGCCGCGGCGGCCGAGGTGACGCTGTTCGCGCACTACGACACCGACTACGCCGGCCACCGCGGCGCGCTGGTGGGCGCGGTGGCGGCGCTGGAGCGGGTGGACGCCTTCCTGGGCGGGCTGGTGGACGCGCTGCCGGGCGACATGCTGCTGGTGGTGGGGAGCGACCACGGCAACGTGGAAGACGCCACCGGCGGCCACACCACGAACCCGGTGCCGGTGCTGGCGGTGGGGCCGGGGCAGGATGCGGTGGCCGAGCGGGTGCGCGACATCGCCGGCGTGGCGCCGGTGATCCTGGATCTGCTGAACATGAGGCGATGACCGAGCCGGACGACGACGACGACGCCCCCGGGATCTATCCCGAGCTGGACCCCATCGACCGCCACTCGGCCGAGGCCGTGTTCGCCGCGGGCGGGCGCGAGATCGGGTTCGTGCTGCTGCGCCTGGCGTTGTACGACGACGACTGGGCGTACGTGGAGCGCCGCTGCCTCGACTTCGCGCGCCACCCCGACACCTGGGTGCGGCGCAACGCCGCCACCGCGCTGGGCCAGCTCGCCCGCATCCACGGCCGCCTGCACGTGGAGCGCGTGATGCCCGCGCTGATGACGCTGTGGGCCGACCCCGACGTGAGCGGCTGGGCCGACGACGCCCTGGACGACCTCGAGCGGTTCCTGCACGTGAAGCGGGGGAACTGGGCACACTGAACTGCAGTGCGAAGGTGCTAAGGTGCGAGGTGCGCCGGGTCCGAGGGGATCCGGCGCATTTTCGTATTCCAGGAAAACCCAACAGCAATGAACGCGGAGCATCGGAGGGAAGGGAGTCAGGGGGAGACGTGCGAGTTGTTCTCCCCCTGACTCCCCCTCCCTCCGATGCTCTGCGTTCACAAACAGCAGTCTTTCCCCGGCACGGGCGCTTGAAACCCGGCCGGGATTTCCGCCGTTATGCGATTCGAGGCGGAGTGTTTGGCATTTCTTCGCCTTGCTTGTATCTTTGTGCCCATACCACGCGCCGGCCCCGGCTTCCGCAAAATCCCCCTGCGTCCCCCGCATGCGGAACCGGCCGGCGGCAAGATTCTCCCGCGTTCCCGACGCCGGGGCTCCGCGCGCGCTTGTGCGCGAGGGTAGCCCGACGTCCGCACCGCAGCGCTGGAAAACTCCGCGATCATGCTGTTCTCCCTCGACGACCGGCAGCGGCGCGAGCTCTGGGGGCTGTCCCTGCTCTCGCTCTCCACCCTCCTGGCCCTGAGCCTCCTCCCGCTGGAGTGGTTCGGGGCGGGCGAGACGTTCCCCTCGCGCAACATCGTGGGGCCGTTCGGCAGCTGGCTGCGCGCCGCCATGGTGGGCGGCCTGGGGCTGGGCTCGCTGGCCGTGCCGCTGCTGTGCGGCGTGTGGGGGCTGGTGGCCTTCGACAAGCTGGGGCGCGAGCCGGCGCTGCGCTGGTCGCTGCTGGCGGGCGGGCTGGCGTTCCTGGTGCCGGCCATCATCGCGGTGCTGGGGGGCGCCAACCCGGGCTCGCCCGTCACCGGCGCCACCGGGGCGGCCATCGGTGGCGGGATGGCGGAAACGCTGGGCGGCGTGGGTGCCACGCTGGTCCTCACCTTCCTCTTCGCCGCGCTGTGCGTGGCCACCATCGGGTGGAACCCGCTGCGCAGCGCCATCCACGGCGGCCGCTTCGCCTGGGGCCACACCCGCCGCGCCGCCGCCGCCATCCCCGTCCCCACCATCAAGCTCCCGCTGCGCGGTGCCAACGCCGCCGACACCGAGGAGGAAGACGGTGAGGAGTGGGACGACGAGGAAGACTTCCGCCCCTCCGCGTCTTCGGACGACGACGACGACGAGTGGATGGACGTGCCGACGGACGACGAGGACGACTTCGTGCCCGCCGCGGCCGGCGCGCGTGCCCCGGCGGCGCCGGTCGCCGACCCCGAGGCCACCATCCCGTCGCCGGCGCCGCGCAAGGCCGCCGCGCGCAAGCCCGCGCCCGCGCCCGAGCCGCACGACCACCTGGCCGAGGCTGGGTCGGGTGACCCGACGAGCACCGACCTTCCCGGCTCCACGCTGCTCACCCCCGCGCCCCCGCGCGACGACGCCAAGAACCGCCAGGAGCTCGACAAGCTGGGGCACGTGCTGATCGAGAAGCTGGCTACCTTCAAGATCGAGGGGCAGGTGGTGGGGATGACCACCGGGCCCGTGGTCACGCAGTTCGAGGTGGAGCCGGCGCCGGGGATCAAGGTGGCCCGCATCGCCAACCTCGAGGCCGACCTGGCGCTGGCGCTGCGCGCGCCGTCGGTGCGCATCGTGGCGCCGATCCCGGGGAAGGGCGCGGTGGGGGTGGAGGTGCCCAACCCCTCGCCCGAGATGGTGTTCTTCCGCGAGGTGATCGACAGCGCCGCCTTCCGGCAGAGCAAGGCCGCGCTCCCGCTGGCGCTGGGGAAGGACATCGCGGGGAAGCCGTACGTGGTGGACCTGGCCAAGATGCCGCACCTGCTGATCGCCGGCGCCACGGGCAGCGGCAAGTCGGTGTGCGTCAACACCATCATCACCAGCCTGATCTTCCGCCACACGCCGCAGACGCTGCGGTTTTTGATGGTGGACCCGAAGATGGTGGAGCTCAGCATGTACAACGCGCTCCCCCACCTTCGCCACGACGTGGTGACCGACAACAACGACGCCGCCGCTGTGCTCAAGTGGGCGGTGATCGAGATGGAGCGGCGCTACAAGCTGCTCAGCGCCAACGGGGTGCGGAACCTGACCGACTTCAACGTGCGCGTCGACTCGGGCGTGCCGATGAAGGACCCCGACGCGCCCAACGACGATGAAGACGCCGTGAAGGCCGGCTTCGGGCCGTACGACCGCGGCAAGCTGCCGTACATCGTGGTGATCATCGACGAGCTGGCCGACCTGATGATGACCGTGCAGGGCGAGGTGGAGAAGCCGCTGGCGCTGCTGGCGCAGAAGGCGCGGGCGATCGGCATCCACCTGATTTTGGCCACGCAGCGGCCGTCGGTGAACGTGATCACCGGCCTGATCAAGGCCAACTTCCCCAGCCGCATCGCCTTCCGGGTGTCGAGCAAGGTCGACAGCCGCACCATCCTCGACCAGAACGGCGCCGACGCGCTGCTGGGCAACGGCGACATGCTGCTGCTGCCGCCCGCCAGCAACGAGGCGGTGCGCCTGCAGGGCGCCTACCTGTCGACCGACGACACCGAGCGGCTGATGGGGTGGTACCTCGAGCAGAAGCGGATCCGCGACGAGGCCGCCCTGGCCGCCGGCATCCCCGTGGACGACCAGCGCCGCGAGGACGACATCCTGGAGGTGGTGCGCGCGCACGAGGGCGAGAGCGACGAGCTGGAGCCGGCCGACGACCCCAGCGAGCGCGACAAGCTGTTCCGCGAGGCGGCCATGCTCTGCATCCAGCACCAGGGCGGCAGCACCTCGCTGCTGCAGCGCCGGCTGCGCATCGGCTACGGCCGCGCGGCGCGGATCATCGACCAGCTGCACCTGGCCGGCGTGCTCGGCCCGCCCGACGGCTCCAAGCCCCGCGACGTGCTGGTGGACATGATCGGCCTCGACCACGTGGCGCCGGAGGATTGAGGCGCGGGCATGAACGTTTCATACAGGCTGGAGGGGTTGCTCTTCGAATGGGACGATCGGTAGGCCGTTGAGAACGTCGACAAGCACGGCGTCACGTTCGAAGAGGCAGCGGAGGCGTTCCTCGATCTGTTCTCCTGCGTAGCGGAAGATATGTCCGTTCGCGAGGAGGACCGCGTCGGGCTGATCGGCTATTCGAAACGTGGGAGCATGCTCCTCGTGGTCCACGTTGAACGGGGCATCGTAACGCGGATCATTTCCGCACGACCGGCAACACGCGCCGAGAAGAAGTTCTATGAGCAACACCGATGATTTCGTCGTAACGCGGCTTCGCCCGCGTTCGTCGGAAGAGGTCGCGATCTCGATCCCGCTCAAGGCGTTGAACGTAGTCCGGGACATCGCGGCGGAGCGGGACATGTCCGTTGAAGCTCTCCTCCGATTCTACATCGGCCAAGGGCTTCGGGAGGACGTGTCGCGCAGATTTTCCGAGCGCTTGATGGAAACCACAGAGCGCGTGCTCGCCCGCCACATCGAGTCAGAGGACGAGCGTACCGCCATCCTGCGCGAGATCCAGGACGAACAAGCTGCGTGATCGCGGCATCTCTTCAACAATCCATCGATGCGGCGCTCTCACCAACGCCGGATGTTCTGCGCGGCGGCGTTGCTCTTCCTGGTGCCTCTCGGCGCCTGCGTGGAGCCGATGCCGTCGCGCGCGGCCGACCGGTCACGGCCGGCGCTCACGCCCGAACGGGTCGAGCGGGTGCTCGCCGTGTCGGAACGGCTCCGTGGCGAGCACGCCGAGCTCGCGGGCTACCTTGACGACCCCGACATCAGCATCGGGTGGGATTTCGACAACGGCGAGATGATCGCGCCGGCGAACATGGTGGGCGACGACGGCGTGGCGGCGCTCGCCGCGCTGGGCGAAGACCCCGCGGCATACGTGCGCGACGTGTTCTGGATCCGGCTGACGGCGTCGGCGGTGCGCAACGGCGGGAGCGTGGAGCAGAAGATGCGCGAGATCCGTAGCGGCGAGCGGAAGCTGGCCGCCCTCTCGCTGGTGGGTGGCGAGATGGCCGAGCTGCGCCGGGGCATCCACCAGCTCCTGGTGCTGCACGCCCGCATCTCGCCCGCCGAAGAGCGCGCGGTGCGCGACCGGCTGGCCCACGTCGACCGGGTGGCGTTCAGGTTCTCGCAACGGTTCCCGCCCCGGCGGCCCATGGCGCCCGACTCGCTGAACCGCCTCCGCGACTCGCTGCTCCGTGCGCACAGGCGTTAGCCCTTCCTTCCACCACACCACCCCGCCCATGCCCGCTCCCGCAACGACGATGTCCGGCCAGACCCTCCGCATCGTCCGCTTCGCGATGCTGACGATGCTGCTGGGGTTCGTCTGTTTCATCTGGTTCGTGCAGCGCAACGCAGGCGGTGGCGGCGGGGGCGCGCCGAACCTTGCCGCGCTCCGGTGGGTGGGCTTCGGCCTGTCCGCGGCGGCGGTGGCGGCGCTGGTGGTGCTGCGCGGGGTTCGGCCGCGGGCGCCGATGGAGGCGCGCGGCACCTGCGGGCTGATCGGCTCGGCGTTCGGCGAGGCCGCGGCGTTGTTCGGGGCGATCTACTACCTCCTGGGCGGCGGCTTGGCGGTGTTCGCGATCGGGCTGCTCGTCTTCCTCCTCTCCTGGGGGATCCTTCCCGCCGACCCCGAAGCGCTGTAGCCGTCGTCGTCCCCCTTCCGCTGGCCCGGCGGGCGGTGGACGGCTAATGTTTCCCCTCCGATCCACCCGCCGCCCGACCCCGCGCCACGTATGCCGATGCGCCTGCTGGTCCGTCTCGCCGCCGTCGTCCCGTTCCTGGCCATTGCGCTGCCGCTGCCGGCGCAGGTGCGCATCGAGCCCGCCCCGCCGGCGCGCCCCGCCGTGCCCACCTGGGGGTGGGACGTCCTGTTACGCGCCTACGCACGCCAGGCGCGCGGCCAGGCGCCCGCGCCGCAGCAGGTGAGCCCCGCCGACGCCCGGGCGGCCATGACGCGCTACAACGCGTGCTTCCCCACCCAGTACCGCGACCCCAACATCAAGTGCGCGGTTCCGCCGCTGGGGCGGTGCACGGTGGCGGTGGAGGGGCCCGACTCGCTGGCGCTGGTCACCCCCATCGAGGGGCGGCCGCGGCAGCTGCTGATCTGGGTTCCGCGCGGCCGCGGCGGCGAGTGGCGGCAGCAGCCGTACCCCACCGCGCCCGACACCCTGCGCGCCCGCTTCGTGGACGCGTTCTGCTACAATGCGCACGCCAGCGACGACCCGCGCGGCCGGGTGGCCTGGTTCGTGGTGGAGCACGGCGGGCTGTTCATGGGCGTCAGCGCCGGCGACGTGTGGGAGCCCCGGCCCAACCCCAGCGAGTGGGAGCGCCGGCCCAACTCCACCTTCGTGATCCTTCCCGGCGGCGAGCTCGACCTGGCCATCACCGCGCGGAGCTGCGACGAGGAGAACCGCTGCACGCAGCGGCTGGCCGCGCTGGGGCTGGAGCAGGAGCGCGTGCGCGGCGCCATCGATGAGAACGCCGGCCAACTGCGCGAGGTGCTGCGCAAGCGCGGCTACGGCGAGCAGGATATCGACCTGGCGCTGGAGCACCGCATGGCGGTGGGGATGGACACGGTGCTGGTGCGCGTGGCGTTCGGAGAGCCTCAGCGCGTGACGCGCTCGAAGGAGGCCACCGGCGCGTACGAGCTCTGGTACTACGCGGACTCGATCGTCATGTTCACCGACGGCCGGGTCCGCTCGGTCAGCCCGAACCGGTAGCCGCGCCGCGTCCGTCCCTTTTAGTTGCTCTTTCCCTACGAAAAAGCGCTGTAGTGGTTGAACCAGGGTGCGATGTGCATTACATTCGCAGTGCATTCCTGCATCCTCGGAGGTGTGTCGCGATGCCTAAGACGAAGAGTGTCACCGTTCGGCTCGATCCTGAGCTGAAGGAGAACGCGGAACGAATCCTGGGTGAGCTTGGCCTTACCGTTTCACAGGCGATCTCGCTGTTTTACAAACAGGTAGAACTGCACGACGGGCTTCCATTTGACGTTCGGCTGCCGAACGCAACGACGCGACGCGCGTTGAGCGATGCGCAGGCGCGCCGGGGGCTGTCGACGTATTCCACCGTCGATGAACTGTTTGCCGATCTTGGAGCGTAATGCGCGAGATCCGGTCGACCGGGCAGTTCAAGCGTGATGTCAAGCGGATCCAGAAACGCGGACTCGATCTCGCGCAACTGCGGGAAGTTATCGAACGCATCTCCGCCGGAGACCCACTCGATCAGCGCCACCGGGATCATCCGCTGCAGGGTGGCTATTCCGGGTCACGCGAGTGCCACATTTCCGGCGATTGGCTGCTGATCTATGAGCGAACCGACGTGGAACTGGTTCTAGTTCGCACTGGCACCCATTCCGACCTGTTTGGAGAGTGAAGCGACGGCGGCACTTCTGCTGCGGTCGTTTTTTATTCCTAATCCGCCAGTAGCCGAGCGCCGATGACCGAGGTCCCTGTCTCTGTTCCGGCAAACGCAGCGAGATCTGCTACCGCCGACACGGGGGGGCCGCGGCTGGCGCGGCGGCTGGGGGTGTTCGACGCCACGATGATCGTGATGGGCGGGATCATCGGCTCGGGGATCTTCGTGAACCCGCACGTGGTGGCGCAGCGGGTGCACTCGCCGGCGCTGATCGTGGGGGCGTGGGTGGCCGGCGGGGCGATCGCCCTGGCCGGCGCCTTCGTGTATGCCGAGCTGGCGGCGCGGCGGCCGCAGGTGGGCGGGCAGTACGCCTACCTGCGCGACGCCTATCACCCGGCCGTGGCGTTCGCCTACGGCTGGGCGCTGCTGCTGGTGATCCAGACGGGCGGGATGGCGGCCGTGGCGGTCACCTTCGCCCGCTACTTCCGCGAGATCACGCACGTGCCGCTGGGCGAGCCCGCGGTGGCGGGATTGGCGCTCGGCCTCCTGGTCCTCGTCAACTGCGTGGGCGTGCGCGCCGGCAGCACGGTGCAGAGCGCGCTGATGGTGCTGAAGATCCTCGCGATCGCGGCGCTGGTGGCCGCCGGGCTCTTCTTCGCCGGGCGGCCGCCGGAGGCCGCGTCCGTCGCCGTGGCGGCGGCGGGGCCCGACACGCTCCTCTCCTTCGGCGCGGCGATGACGCGGGTGATGTTCGCGTACGGCGGCTGGCAGACGGCCAGCTTCGTGGCGGCCGAGATGCGTGACCCACGGCGCGACCTCGCCCGCGGGCTGCTGATCGGCGTGCTGGGCGTGATCGCGCTGTACGTGGCGGTGAACGTCGCCTGCGTGCTGGCGCTGGGGGCGGACGGGCTGGCACGGACGCCCGCGCCGGCATCGGCGGTGATGCGCGCGGCGTTCGGCGAGCGCGGCGCGGCGCTGATTGCTGTGGGGATCGCCGTGTCCACCCTGGGCTTCCTGAGCCAGTCGATGCTCACGGCGCCGCGGGTGTACTTCGCCATGGCGTGCGACGGCCTGTTCTTCCGTCGCGTGGCGTACGTGGACCCCCGCTCGCGCGCGCCGGTGGTGGCCATCGCGCTGCAGGGTGTGCTGGCGCTGGCGATCGCGCTGACCGGCAGCTACGAGCAGATCCTGAACTACGTCGTTTCCGTCGACTTCATCTTCTTCGGGCTGACGGCGGGGGCGGTGTTCGCCTTCCGCCGCCGCGGCGGGGACCAGGGCGGCGGCTGGAGCGTGCCCGGCCATCCCATCACCACCGCGCTGTTCATCGCCGCGTGCGCGCTGATCGTGGCGGCCACCGTCTACCGCTACCCCGCCAACAGCGCGGTGGGGATCGCCATCATGCTGGCCGGCCTCCCCGTCTACCTGCTGTGGAGCCGGCGCGCGCCGCGTCCCGGGCCCGAATCGTGAGATCGGTTCGATCGGGCGCCGGCTGATACCGAATTCAGCGATCGATTGTGCATTCGCACGAAACCGCCTTCCGTCATCCTGAGCGCGACCACGCTGCACCGAGGCGTGCCGCAAAGGCCGCAGCGCGAAGGATCTATACCATCGGATGCGCTACGACTGGGGATTCCGCGCAGGCCGGCTATAGATCCTTCGGCCTGCAGCCGTTGGTGGCCGCGAGGTTCGATGCTGCACCAGCATCGCTGAAGGGGTCACACGGCCACGGAGGAACGGAGAAGAACGGCGAAAACGGAGGAACTGCGAGGACGCTCTCCGGTTCCTCCGTTCTACTCCGCTTCTCCGTGTGACCCGTTGTTGCAGTGAGTGTTCAGCCGCGCCTGTTCTGGCCGCGGATGATGATGGCTCATGCTGCGACGACACGAGGAAGGAATCAGGATGACGATGGTGGATTGGATGCGGAATGCACTGCCGTCTCGCGGGCGGGAGACCGGCCAGGAACAACCAGGACCGGGTCCGGTGATGGGAGGTGACGCGCGGCCGGCCGGCTCGGAGTACCTGCGCTGGGCCAAGACGCATCCCGCGGCGAAGTACGACCTGACGTCGAGCGGGGTGCCGTTCCTGAAGCTCGAGAAGCTGCCGGTGCGGCTCCGCGACCTGGAGCTGAGCGGGTCCGGGGGATACGGATACGACCCGCTCCTGCAGGCCATCGCCGCGCGCTACCGCGTGCCGCGCGAGTGCGTGGTGAGCGCGATGGGCACGTCGATGGCGAACTACCTGGTCATGTCGGCCCTCCTGCAGCCCGGCGACGAGGTGCTGATCGAGCACCCGGCGTACGATCCGCTCCCGTCCGCGGCGCGCCAGCTCGGGCTCGCCGTCCGCCACTTCGCCCGGCGCGCGGAAGACGGCTTTCGCCTGGATGCGGACGAGGTGGCGCGCAGCGTGGGGCCGCGGACGCGGCTGATCGTGATCACCAACCTCCACAACCCCAGCGGCGCGCTGGCCGACGACGACACGCTGCGGCGCATCGGCGAGGTCGCGCGCGGGGCGGGGGCGTGGGTGCTGGTGGACGAGGTGTACCTCGACGCGCTGTTCGAGCCCGAGCCGCGCACCTCGTTCCACCTGGGCGAGCCGTTCATCGTCACCAGCAGCCTCACCAAGGTCTACGGGCTGAACGGGCTGCGCTGCGGCTGGGTGTTTGCCCAGCCGGCGCTGGCCGAGCGGATGTGGCGGGTCTGGGAGCTGATGGTGGGCCACGGCGCGATGGCGGCCGAGCAGCTGGGCCTGGCCGCGTTCGAGAACCTGGACGCCATCGCCAGGCGCTCGCGGCGGCTGCTGGAGCGCAACCGCGACGCGCTGAACCAGTTCTACCGGACCCGCGACGACCTGGAGTGGACCGAGCACCGCTTCGGCACCGTCTCGTTCCCGCGGCTGCGCGGCGAATCGGTGGCCACGCTCTGCCGGCTGCTGGAGACGAAGTACGACACCGCGGTGGTGGATGGCGCCTTCTTCGGGATGCCGGGGCACTTCCGCATCGCCCTGGGCGTGAAGCCGAAGCGGTTCTCCGCCGGCCTGGAGCGCCTGGGCGCCGCGCTCGACGAGCTCCAGCAGATCGGGTTGCGCGCGGAGGCCGCCGTTCCGGCCGGCGAGGCGGGCGCCGATCGCGTCTAGCGCGGCCTTCCCCGGAACGAGCCCTCTCCACCCGCCGATCCCGATCGCCTGTCCCCGGCGGGAACGGCCGTTGCACCGAGGGGGTACGGTTGGAGGACCGAATCGCACACTGAACGCAGGCGAAACCGTGATGACGGATAAATTTTTCGGCAGGGCCGCGCTGGTGCTGGTACCGCTCGCGCTGGCGGCGTGCGGCGGCGGGCGCGAGGCCTCGGGCGACGCGCCGGCCAACGGCGTGGCGGTGAACACCACCCGCCGCGACGCGCCCCCCATCGTGATCGGCGGCGACACGGCGGCGACCGCGGCTCCCGCGACGGCAGCGGGGCAGC
>DASWMA010000793.1:0-2833 GCA_036399995.1 Longimicrobium sp.
TTTCCTCCGATGCTCTGCGTTCACGCGGTTCGACAGCCTGCATCCAGGCCGATGCCAGGGGACGGTGAACCCGTCACCCGTCCTCCACCTGCCGCCCCTCGCGCAGGTACAGCATGCGGTCGCCCACGCGCGCGGCCTCGGCGCGGTCGTGGGTGACGAACACGAAGGGGATCCGCCAGGTCTGGTGCGCGTCGAGCACCACGTTTTGGGCGGTGGCGCGGGTCTCGGCGTCGAGCGACGAGAAGGGCTCGTCCAGCAGCAGCACGTCGGGGTCGGCCATCAGCGCGCGGGCCAGCGCCACCCGCTGCACCTCGCCGCCGGAGAGCTGCGACGGATAGCGGCCGGCCAGGTGGGTGATGCGGAAGCGCTCCAGCAGCTCGGCGAGCCGTGCGGGCGTGTCGCCGTTCTTCCCGTCGGCCCCGTACAGCACGTTGCCGGTCACCGTCAGGTGCGGGAACAGCGCCGAGTCCTGGAAGACGAACCCGCAGCGGCGCGCGCGCGGCGGCACCCAGGCGCGCCCGTCGCGGGAGTAGAGCACGCGGTCGTTCAGCCGGATCTCGCCCGCGTCGGGCCGCTCGAGCCCGGCGATCATCCGCAGCGTCATCGTCTTCCCCGCCCCGCTGGGCCCGAACAGCACCAGGATCTCGTCGCGGACGGCGAAGTCCACCTCGAGCGAGAAGTGCGGCAGGCGCTTGCGCGTGCGGACGGTGAGCATGGCAGCCGGGCGAAATCGCGGACACGCGGGGGCCCTCCCCCGCGCCTGAGAGCGCTCTCCCCTCCCGCTTCGCGGGAGGGGTGGAACTGCGTGGGGCACGACGGCGCTGTTGCTGTTCACCCCCTCCCCCGCGTCCAGCGGGGGAGGGGGCCGGGGGGAGGGGGCCGCCGCGGCATGCGCCTCGGTCACCCCGCTCCTCGCCGAACCCGGCCCGGACCTCCCCCTCTCCCAGGCAGTTCTGGGAAATGAGGATCGGGAGAAGGCCCCTACCGCCGCATCCACCCCGGCCGGCGCTTGCGGGTCCACACGTTCAGCGCCACTACCAGCACCATGCTGATCGCGCTGATGATCAGCGCGTACATCCCGGCCGCGCGCATCTCGCCCGCGTCGGCAAGGAAGAAGATCGCGAGCGGCACGGTGGTGGTCTCGCCGGGGATGTTGCCGGCCACCATCACGGTGGCGCCGAACTCGCCCAGCGCCCGCGCGAACGACAGCACCGTCCCCGCCACCAGCCCCGGCCACGCCAGCGGCATCGTCACCGTCAGAAACACGCGCGCCTCGCCGGCGCCCAAGGTGCGCGCGGCGTCTTCGAGGCGCGCGTCCACGGCCTGGAAGGCGGCCTTGGCGCTCTGGTACATCAGCGGAAACGCCACCACGATCGCCGCGATCACCGCCGCGTGCACGCTGAACAGCAGCCGGATGCCGAACGCGTTCTCGAGGAACCGCCCCACCGGCCCATGGCGCCCCAGCAGCAGCAGGAGGAGGAAACCCGTCACCACCGGCGGCAGCACCAGCGGCAGCACCAGCAGCCCGTCCACCACGTCGCGCCCCGCGAAGTGCCGGCGCGACATCACCCGCGCCGCCAGCGTGCCGAGGACGAACACGAACGCCAGCGCGGTCAGCCCCACGCGCAGCGACAGGAGAACGGGGGTCCAGTCCATCTACGGCGTGGTGAAGCCGCGGCGCGCCAGCACCTCGCGCCCACGCGGCCCCAGCAGGAACCCGGCGTACGCCCGCGCCTCCGCCGCGTGCGCACTGGCGCTGACCACCGCCAGGGGATAGGTGATGGGCCGGTGCGAGCCCGCCGGCGCGGCGGCGGCCACCCGCACCCTGCCCGACACCGCCGCGTCGGTGCGGTAGACGATTCCCGCGTCCACGTTCCCCGACTCCACGTAGGCCAGCACCTGCCGTACGTTCTGCCCGTACACCGCCTTCCGCCCCACCGCGTCGGCGAGCCCCAGCGACCGCAGCACCTCGTCCGCGTACTCCCCCGCCGGGACGGACGCCGCCGCCCCGATCGCCACGCGCTTCACCGCCGGCGTGGCGAGGGAGGGAAAGCCGGTGACGGGGGATGGAGAGCCGGCGGGCACCACCAGCACCAGCTCGTTCCCCGCCAGCACGCGGCGGGTGCGCGGGTCGATCAGCCCCGCCTGCTGCAGCGCGTCCGCGTGCCTGTCGCTGGCGGAGATGAAGACGTCCACCGGCGCGCCCTGCTCGATCTGCTGCCGCAGCGCGCCGCTCGCCCCGAAGTTCGCCCGCACCGCCACCTCCGGGTGCTCCGTGCGATACACACTGTCCAGCTCCGCCAGCACCTCGCGCAGGCTCGCCGCCGCACTGACGGTCAGCGTCACCCGCGGCGCCTCCGTCCGCTGCGGCGCACGGTCACGGCACGCGCCCGCCGCCACGGCCAGCCCGGCCACGAGCGCGACGGAGCCTCGGAAGCGGGACGGTGACGTGCGCTGGAGCAGGCGAGGCGGCATGGAGGTGGAGCGCGGGGTCGGGACGGAGGAACGCCGAGCAATCTGGTGCCGCGAGAACGTTCCGGCGAGGGTGAAGACGGCCAGGGACGCGCTGCGGCGGCCCCGCGGGGGCCCCTCCCCGCGCCTGAGAGCGCTCGCCCTCCCCGCTTCGCGGGCGAGGGTGGAACTTCACACGCTACCGATGTTGCCGTCGCAGTTCACCCCCTCCCCCGCGTCCAGCGGGGGAGGGGGCCGGGGCATAAGCGCTAACCTTGCGTTCTACTAGCATGCAACGAAACGGCTTAGCTGCACTTTCCGTTTACGGTTGCGCTCCCGCAGAAGAGTTGCGAGGCGCGGTCCGTTGCGGAGGAGTTCGCTG
>DASWMA010000794.1:0-2186 GCA_036399995.1 Longimicrobium sp.
GGCGGCCGTCTCCGTCGATATCGCCGGGATGTAGGCGGCGGCCAGTGCCAGCGCCAGCACGCCGGCCACCGTCCAGCGCCGCCGGGCGCGCGGCTCCGCGGCGCCGTGCAGCAGCCGCTCCACGCGGCGGACCAGGGTGGCTCCGCCGGCCGCCATCGCCGCGGCAGGCGCGGGGGTGTGCCGCGGCGAGGACCACGCGGCCACGTCGGCCAGGCAGCGGGCCAGCGCGAACGCACCCGTGCGCTCGGCGGCCCACGCGTCGCACTGGTACTCGGCGGCGTCGCGCAGGCCGCGCAGGCAGGCGCGCAGCAGCGGCTGGAACCAGAACACCCCCGCCATCACCGACGCCGCCCACAGCCACAGCGGGTCGCCGCGCAGCAGGTGCGCCGTCTCGTGCGCCAGCATCGCCCGCTGCTGTTCGACGTCGAGCCGCGCCGCCATGGCGTGCGGGACGCAGATCTCCCCGCCCGGCAGCGCGACGGGCGCGGCCAGCCCCTTCGACCACGTCAGCCGGATCGGGCGCCGCACCCCGGCCGCGTCACAGATCTGGCGCAGCGCCACGGACGCGGGCTCGCCGGGCGCGGCGGGGACGCGCGCCAGCCGCCGCGTGAACCGCATCCACCCCGCCGCCAGCCGGGCCAGCGCCGCCACGGCGCCCGCGAGCCACACCAGCACCACCACCCGCGTCCAGGGCACACTCGCTCGTCGAGCGGCCGCGGCAACGGACACCGGGGAGACCACGGTCTCGCGCCCATCGAACCCGGCCGGCGCATCGATGGCCGGACGCGCAGGCTGCACGATCTCCGTCCCCGTCGGTGCAGGTGTGATCCGCACGGCGGCGGCGCCCGGCCGCAGCTGCGCGATCGAGGCGGTCAGCAGCGCTCCGGCGAGCGCCAGCTTCCACAGCGTCTCACGCACCTGCTCGCCCACGTGCGCGCGCGACACCAGCCACGCCACGCCGAGGAGCACCGTGCTGTGGACGGCGTAGGTCAGCAGCCACGCCGCGGTGCCGTCCGCCACCCGGCCGATCGATCCCGTGTCAATCATGGGTCCCCTCCTTGAGCTCGCGTTCCCTCTGCTCCACGAGCGCCCGGATCCGCTCCAGGTCGTCCGCGCTCACGTCCTTGCCACCCAGCAGGTGGCTCACCATCTCCGTCACGTCTCCGCCGAAGAGCCGCGCCGCCAGCCCGCCCACCATGCTCTGCCGCACCTGGGGCTCGCTCACCCGTGCGGTGTAGCGGTGCACCCGGCCGTCCTCGTGCCGCGCCACCACCCCACGCTTCACCAGCCGCGTGAGCAGCGTGGCCACCGTGGTCAGCGCCAGCCCTCGCTCGCCCGCCAGCGCGGCGTGGATCTCCTGCACCGTCGATTCGCCGCGGTCCCACAGGATGCGGAGAATGGCGATCTGCAGCTCGGTCAGTTCGGGCGCGTCGGTCATGGCTCCCTCGGCGTGGTGATTCTACACTTGTAGTACTACACATGTAGAATGATCCTGTCAACCCTCCCGACATCTTCCGAATGCAGAACTCCCCCGGTAAGCGGGACCGGGGGAGCATGGGTGAGATTCGGTACCGGGGTTGTGGCTACCACTCCTCGGGCCCGATTGCGCGCGCCTGGGCTTTCCGGAGCGCAGGGTCCAGGGAGCCGTCCTCCGTGGCATGGATCCGGTCGAGCCGCGCCGTGAGATGATCCCGGTCGTGCTTCGCGATCAGCTCCGCCAGCGCGGCCGCGTTGAGGTCGCTGCGCGTGACACCGAGGCGCGCGGCGAGGGCATCCGCGGCGGCGAAGAGGGCATCGGGGACGGATACGACGGTTCTCATCCTCCAGAGATACCCATGTCGGCCCGCGTTCGGAAGTCCTCCGTTCCGCTTGCCGCACCCCGCACCCGCGCTTACAATCCGACGCCATGGATACCGACGCGCTGCGGGCACGGCTGGAGCAGGTGAGGGAGCGGATCGAGGGGGCGCGCGGGCGGGCGGGGCGGACCGGCGCGGTCACGCTGGTGGCGGTCACCAAGACGCACCCGCCCCAGGCGGTCCAGGCCGCCATCGCCGCCGGCGTGGCCGACGTGGGCGAGAACCGGGTGCAGGAGCTCGAGTCCAAGGTGGCCGAGGTGGGGCGCAACGCCGTCCGCTGGCACCTGATCGGGCACCTGCAGCGCAACAAGGTGCGCCAGCTCGACGGCT
>DASWMA010000795.1:0-10767 GCA_036399995.1 Longimicrobium sp.
AGATGCGACTCGGGTTCGATGACGTCGGTCGCCCGGTCAGCCCGTCCGCAGCGGCTCGGGCGTGCCGGGCGCCACCACCGTCGGCGCGGCGGCGGCGCGCCGACGGAACCGGGGCCGGATGCGGACCCGCCACAGCCAGTACAGCATGGCCAGCAGCGGCAGGAACGACGCGAACAGGAGCAGGGGGAAGATGCGCAGCCGCTCCGGGATCTCGTCGGCCTGGCCCAGGAAGAACGAGCCCGCCGCGATGAACAGCCCCACGCACATCCGCCACAGGTGCCGTGCCAGCCGCCGCGGCCCCTGGATGCCGCCCGCGCGCATCATCCGCAGGTCGCCCACGCCACACAGGCAGGCGATGGTGCCGAAGACGAGGAAGAGCGGGGCGTAGGGCCCGGCCGGCGTGCCCTCGCCCAGCACGAGCGCCGCGCCCCCCAGCGTCAGGCTGGCGAGGCCGGTCGCCAGCGCCACCAGCATGGCACCGGTATCCACCCTGCGCGACCCCGGCGTGGCGGGGCGGACGGTGGTCAGGCCCGTGACCACCAGGTACGACGCCACCACCCCGGCGACCACGTTCACCAGCTCGGCCTTGAACGCCGCCATCCCCGCGCCGAAGAGCCCCATGGTGACCATCGAGCCGACGAACACGACCCCGGCCCGGCGATGCACCTTCGCGCCCTTCGCCGCGAAGAGCGCGACGTAGCCCGACACGATGGCGAGCGAGCCCGCCGCGATGTGTACCAGCAGCGTCATTCGCATGGACGTGCTCCCGCCTGGGGCGTGTTGATCGTGTCGGGCTGGCAGGCACCGTGGAAGTCCGGCGGGGGCAGCGCGGTGACCGCAGGGAACAGCCGGAACAGGGTGAAGCCAGGGGAGCCAGGCGGCGGCGCCGAGGACGGCCGATGCGCGATCGATTCCACCACTGCCGCGACGACGTCACGTGCCGGCAACAGGGCCTCCGCGCGGGGCCGGCCGGCGGCCGGCCCCGCGGGTGCTTCGCGCCCGGGGGCTTCCCCGGCCGGGTGAGACGCCATCACCGCCGCGCGTTCCGCGACGACAGCGGGCGCATCACCTTCTCCAGCACGGCGCGGGCGGCGCGGCGGCCGATCTCTTCGCCCGCCTCGTTCGAGAAGCGGTAGTGCACGCCGCCGTAGATGCGCGAGTCCGACACCTGCTGCACCCACTCGTCCCAGCTGGGGAGCACCTGCACCACCGCGTTGGGCACCGAGCTCGAGCTGACCCGCACCCCCGCCGCCGGCCGCGGCCCCACCTCGGCCTTCATCACCTCGGCGATCGTGGCGGCGACGGTGCAGTGGCCGCACGGGTATTCGGCGAAGTTGGGCGTGCCCAGCAGCGGCACCCACCCCGCGTCGGCCGCCGTCGCGGGGTTGCCGTCGTCGGCGCCGTTGCGGATGGCGGTGATCGGACGCCAGAAGTTGTAGTGGAACTTGGCCACGACCATGGCCAGCGCGGCGTCGTCGAACGCCATCTGGTAGACGGCGAACATGCGCGCGTTCTGCACCGGCCTGCGCCCCGGCGCTTCGGCGGCCGCGCGCATCGACGGCGCGAGCTCGAACGACTGGCGGTAGCGCGCCACCAGCGTCTGGTGGGGGGTCCGCTCGGTGCTGGTGCGGCCGCCCAGGCGCCGCACCTCGTCGTAGTCGCGCGCCCAGGTGGCGCTGGTGAGCGCCGGTGGCGGCGGCGGCCGCAGCGCATCGGCGCTGGGGATGGCCCACGGGCGGAACGCCAGCATGAAGGGCTCGATCTGAGGCAGCGGGGTGGCGATCCACTGCCCGGGGGTGGTGAGGGGACGGTACGGCACCAGGGCGATGGCGGGATCGACCCCGCCCGCCGCGATGGCCGCCACGGCCGCCTGCTCGCCGATCAGCCGCCCCTTCTCTCTCGCGCGCTCGTCGGCCACGGCGGCCATGGCGAGGGCGTAGGTGTCGTCGAGCGCGGTCTTCTGGGCGGGGAAGTGGTGGAGGAGGACGCGGTAGGCGGCCGTGGCCGCCGCGGCGTCTTGCGAGGCCGCCGCGTCGCCCGCGGGGAAGCCCAGGTAGCTTTCGTAGCGCCGGTCGATGGCGTTCAGCGCCTCGAACATGGCCAGCGCGGTGCGGGTGACGGCGCGCTCCTGGTCGGGCGTGCGGGGCGTGGTGGCGTTGTAGATGCGGCCGGAGAACTCCCACCAGTCGCACACGGTGTCTGCCGCCGCCGGCTGGGCGATCAACAGGGCCGCGGCCGCGGCCAGTGGCAAAAATGCTCGACGCATGATCTCTGCTCCTTGCGAGGGTTCCGGCCCGTCTCAGGGGGGGATCCGTCCCGATGCGCCGTGGTGACCTGGGCGGGAACGGCTGCTGGATCCAGCCTGAACAGCACCAGAGAGGCGGTGCTATAGTTTGGTATAACGGTAAACCGGGCGCAAGAGTTTCAGAGCGGGGGCGCCGGGGCTTCACGGTTCCCGCTTTTCGGCCGCTGCAGGAGCATTCGGAGGTCGCCGGGGATTGGAGCCGGGCGGTTGAAACCGCGGCAACAACCACACGAAGTCCGCCTTCGCGGACTACAGCCGTCGTGCAGGCTGCCGCGTCGGAGCGCGGCACGAGCCTCGTTGCGCGATCGAAGTCCCCCGTGCTCGAGGCCGGCGCGGCGGCGTGGACACGCCGCGATGCGTGAGGGATGCGCGCCCGGAGGGCCGGGACGGCGCCGCGCGTGGGCGGACGCCGGCGGATCGGCTGGATGGCGGGCGCGGCGGTGGCCCGGCGCGGTTGGCAACGGCGGTATCGTTGCCTACCGCGCGCGCAGCCCGGCCCGGAGCGCAGCGGAGGGACACGCCCGCACCCCGCGGTTCAGTGTGCCGGCAGACGAGCGGTGGGGACGGACGGGGAGGACGACGTGCGGTGTTGCGGGCAGGGGGACGATCGGAGTCACTGCCGCCGCGGGGCGGCGCGCGGCATCAGGGCCGTGCGCCCGCCGCGGCGGATGCGCCGGTCAGATCGGCTCGCGCAGCCGGCGCATGCGCACCGCGCCGGCGATGAAGAGCGCGGCGAGCACCAGGCCGATCCACAGGCCCGGCGCGGCCAGGAACCGTTCGGGCGTAAGAGCCGTGGTGGTGTTGAAGGGGGTCCGCTCCGGTGCCGTCACCAGGAACGCCTCGCGGTACCAGCCGATCAGCCGGTACGCGATGGCCGAGGCCACGTGCAGCGTGTCCATGGTGAGCTTCTCCAGCAGCGCCACGGCGAACAGCGGCAGCACCGCCCATAGCACCGCCGTGCGCCGGGCCCACCCCGACACCAGCAGCAGAAAGGCATAGACCGGCGCGTGCCACAGCGCCATCGCCGCAACCACGTACGGCATCGTCAGCCACATCCGCACCGGCTGCACGTCGTTCCACAGCTTCGCCACGCTCCCCCCCTGCACCAGCACGAAGACAACGCTCAGCAGCAGCAGAACGAGCTGCGCGGCCACGATCGCCGCCAGCGTGAGCAGCGGCAGAACCACCAGCGGGATGCTCGCCTTGGCCAGCACGGTGGTGAGGTCCGACACGGGGAGCGACTTCCAGAACAGGATGCCGCGGTCGCGGCGTTCGCCGGAGAGCGCATCGAGGGAGTAGAACGCCCCCACCACGAACGCGGTGATCAGCAGCAGGAGCGTGTTGACCCGGTAGGTGACCGAGGCCGGGTTCGCCGGGTCGCTGCCCAGCATCGTGGCCCCGTGCGACGGCATGGTGACGCCGTGGATCGCAATCGCCGCCACGGCGAACGCGCCCACGCCCAGCGGCGCCAGGTAGATCGAGCGGTTCTCCCACAGCTCGCGCCGCACCGACCAGTAGAAGGGCCGCGTGCGGGGCGGGGCGGCGGCCCGGGGGGCGCCCAGGTCACGCTCCGGAACGGCCAGGATGGGTGAGGTCATCGCGCCGCTCCCTCCTCACTCCCCGCCCGGCTCCCCATCACCGCCACGAACACGTCGGCGATGCCGGGGGTGCGCACGTCGCCCAGCGCGGCCAGCGGGGCGCGGTCCGCCCGGTCGAACAGCAGGATGCCGCGGCCGAACAGCTGCCGCTCGTACAGCGGCCCCAGCGCCCGCGCGGCGGCCATCTGGTCGGGGCGCACCATCACCTCCACGTAGCGCTGCTCGAACTCTTCCATGCTGCACTCCAGCACGATGCGGCCGCGGTCGATGAACATCAGGTCGGTGAGCACGTCCTGGATCTCCTCCACCTGGTGGGTGGTGACCACGATGGTGCGGGTGCGGTCGAAGTAGTCGTTCAGCAGCGTTTCGTAGAACTGCTTGCGGTAGAGGATGTCGAGGCCGAGCGTGGGCTCGTCGAGCACCAGCAGCCGGGCGTCGATGGCCATCACCAGCGCCAGGTGCAGCTGCGCCACCATCCCCTTCGACAGGTCGCGGACCCGGCTGGTCCGCTCGATCCCCGTGCCGGCGAGGAACCCTTCCGCCCGGGCGCGGTCGAAGCGCGGATGCACGCCGGCCACGTAGTCGATCGCCTGCGAAACGCGCAGCCAGCGCGGCAGCACGGCCACGTCGGAGATGAACGAGACGTCGCGCATCAGCCGGTCGCGCTGCGTCCACGGGTCGTGCCCGAGCACGTTCAGCTCGCCTTCGTACGGCGTGAGGCCCAGGATCGCATTGAGCGCGGTGGTCTTCCCCGCGCCGTTGGGGCCGATGATCCCCAGGATGCGGCCCTCTTCCACGGTCAGGTCGATCCCGTCGAGCGCCACGGTGGTGCCGTACGCCTTGCGCAGGCCGCGGGCTTCTATGCAGGCCATGGCTTCAACCCTCCCCTTCCGCGGCACCCCGCCCCGGCTGGTGGCTTGCGAGCGCGTCGAGCAGCTCTTCGGGGGTCAGGCCGAGCCGCTGGATGGTGGCGTGGATCCTGGGCCATTGCTCCTCGAGAAACTTCTGGCGTTCGGCCTTCAGCAGCAGGTCGCGCGCGCCTTCGTTGATGAACATGCCGCGGCCCCGCCGGCTCTCCACCAGCTCCTCGTCCACCAGCTGCTGGTAGCTCTTGAGGACCGTGAGGTGGTTGATGCGGTACTCGGCCGCCACCTGGCGCACCGAGGGCAGCGGATCGCCTTCCTTGAGCACCCCGTCGAGAATCATCGCGGCCACCAGGTCGCGAAGCTGCCGGTAGATCGGCAGGCCGTCGTTCCACTCGCGTTCCACGATGGTTCCCGGATACCCTGCGATGGATGGGAGACGAGCGAACGCCCGGTACGGCTGCGCCGGTGCGGGCGAACTCTGCTCACGCAGCGCCGCTACCCGCGGCCGCATAACGTCGACGCTTTGCTTGGATGAGGCACGGAGCCGCACGAACGCCGGGCGAGGGCGGCATGGTGGTATACCTACCTACAACACCGGCCGTGCACAAGAGTCTGATACCACGTTGTCAGGTATCGTTCGGGCTCGAGCGCTGAATGGATCTCACGCAGAGCAGCAGAGAAGCAGAGAACAGCGAAGTAACGGCGGGGATGGCGCCTGCCGAGGAGGTAGGGTCGCCGGAACGACCCGCGGGATCACTGCTCCGCGGGCCGTCGATGGAGAGATGCGATCGCGGCGGTCGCTCAGCGGTCCGCGCGCAGGCTGCGGAAGGTGACGGAATAGCGGAGGGAATCGACAGCGGGGATGCTGTGCTCCCACTCCGTGCGCGAGGGGCCGCGCATCAGGTACGCGGAACGGGGCTCGGCCGTGAGCGAGTAGCGCTCCCACTTCGAGCCCGCCTTGCGCCGAAGCCGGAAGACGCAGGGCGAGAGCAGCGAGACGCCGATCACGTCGCCGAACACGCCCTTGTCCTTGTGCCACCCGATCGCGGCGCCGGGGCCGTACTCGGTGACCAGCGCGTGCGGCAGGTCGCCGGGAGACAAGCCGGCGAAGGCGGCGGCGCGGTCGCGCAGCGGGTGGAGGAAGGCGGGGATCTCGTCCACCGGGTGCAGCTTGCGCTCGCCGAAGTCGTAGTGCCAGCCGTACGAGACCACGCGGCGCTTGCCCACGTAGCCGTGGAACTCGAACTCCTTCAGCGGCAGCTCAGCGATCCGCGCCACCAGCTCCTGCTCCTCGTCCGCCGGCAGGACCTCGGCCTCGTAGCGGAAGCCTTCGGGCGGTGGCGTCTCTTTGCCGTTCTTCATCATCCCTCGGTACGCGTCTCGTCGTCGTCCCGGCTGCCATCTCCACGGCGACGAGGCGTGCGCATCCCACATGCCGCGGATGGTGACGGCCAGCCTGCCGGTGCGGGACTGCACCGGCAGGGTGATCGATCTTAGCCGGGCCGGGCCGGATTACGGCTGTGCCGCACCCGGACCGAAGTCCTCCGGCCCAAGGATCTGGCGAACCTCGACCTCGCCTTCCCAGCCGGGCCAGTGCTGCAGGTGCATGTTCATCAGCCACACCGCCCCTTCCACCGCCTCTTCCCGCGACGCCGCCTCCACCACACCGTAGCCGCCCACCACCTCCTTGCCTTCGGCGAACGGCCCGTCCATCACCATCACCTTGCCGCCGGCGAGCCGGACCCGCGTGCTGGTGGCGATCGGGGCCAGGCCGCCGGTGTCGAGCAGCGTTCCGGCACGGGTGGCCTCGTCTGCCGCCCTGTTCATGGCGTCGATGAACGACTGGGGCGGAGCGCCACAGTTCTCGGGGCAGCTTACGAAGTTCATGAATCGCATGGTGTGTCTCCACTCGGCTCGGGTCTGGAGCGGGCGCAGTCCACCCGGACGCGTGCGGAATGCCCCACCCTGATCCTGCGACGAACGGGACGGGCCGGGATCGACACGGCCGGTGGCTTCATGCGCCGCCGGCCCGGCTTTCACGGCATTCCACCGTCATGCGAACGGGCGCTGGAGGAGATAGAGGGTATAGAAATAGACCTCGCGGCTCACGAACGGCGCCTTGCTCCGCCACGAGCGGTACCGGCTGGTCGGCGTGGGCGCGGGGTGCGCGTCGAGGCCCAGGTCGCGCGCCATGGTGACCGCGCGCCGCATGTGGAGGGGATCGCTGACGATCAGCACGCGGGGCGCCGCCTGGGAGGAGAGGAGCGCCCTGGCTTCGCGTAGATTTTCGTACGTGATGGTGGAGCGTGTCTCCACGGCGATGCGGCTCTCCGGAACGCCGGCGGCGATTGCGACACGCCGCCCGACCTCCGCCTCCGCGAGGCGGTCGCCCGCACCCACGCCACCCGTGAACACGAGGCGTTTGACGCGGCCGCCGTGGTACAACGCGACGGCGTGCTCGATCCGCGCCGCAAACACCGGCGAGGGCTCCGTGTCCCGCACCGCGGCGCCCAGCACGATCGCCACGTCGGCGGGGGCAGGGTCATGCCGCCGTGCGTAAGCCGTGATCTGCCACACCAGCATCATGCACCACAGGACGATTGCACATACGCCACCCCACAGGACGCGCTTGGCGATTTTCCGCGGGGTGGAGGGCCGCTTCATGCCTGGTCCACACGATCCAGCACGAGGATCTCGTCGCCGTTCTGCTGGCGCTCGCCCGTGGGCCGCCACCCCTGCGCACGGTAGAAGCCATGCGCGCGAACCGCCGGGTCGGGCGATGCCGCGAGCCACACCCGGCCGAAGCCGCGCGAGCGTAGCCACGCCACAGCGTGCGCGAGAAGCCGCTTGCCCACGCCCCTGCCCTCGTACTCGGGCAAGACGGCCAGCACCAGCACCTCGCCCCCCACCCCGTCCGCGCCGCAGAAGCCGATCACGTTCGCGCCGTCCACGCACACCCATCCCTTTTCGTCACCGGACCGCAGGGCCTCGGCAGTGGACGCAGGCGTGATCCCCATCCGGGCGAGCTGCTCGCGTGAGATCGGGTTCTCCCGCGTCCGCGCGCGAACCTCAAACAGGCTCTCGATGTCGGCTTCCTGCGTCTCGCGAATCACCAGCTCAGTCATCATACGGCGTTGCAGAGCCTCGTTCGGGGATGAAGATCCGAAAGGACATGCCTCACGCAGAGCAGCAGAGCAGCAGAGGAGATGGGTTGTTCTCTGCTGCTCTGCTGCTCTGCGTGAGATTCTTCAATGCAGCGGAGTGCCTCCCGACCGGAGGATGCAACGAGAAAGCCCGCACGTCGGTTTCCGGCGTGCGGGCTTTCGTCATCGAGCGGGATCCGCCAGCGCCTACAGCATCACTTCCCAGGGCCGCGAGCCGTGGCGGCTGCGGTCGGTGGCGTCGCGCATCAGCAGCTCGTGGAAGTTCACCTCCAGCTCGCCTTCGGCCGGCGTGCGGGGGATCCAGCGGCCGTCGGGCTGCAGCTCCCAGGCGAGGCGGTTGTCGCTGAGCGCCGTCTCGAGCATGCGGGTGATGCGGTCGCGCTGCGCCGCGTCCAGCACCGGCACGATGATCTCCACCCGCTCGTTCAGGTTGCGCTCACGCCAGTCGGCGCTGCCGATGAAGATCTCGGCGTCGCCGTTGTTGCCGAAGTGGAAGATGCGGTCGTGCTCCAGGAAGCGGCCGATCAGGCTCACCACGCGGATGTTCTCGCTGTACCCCGGCAGCCCCGGCCGCAGCCGCGAGTGCCCGCGCACGATCAGGTCGATCCTGACCCCCTCGCGGCTGGCGGCGTAGAGCGCGCGGATGATCCCGGGATCGTCGAGCGCGTTCATCTTGGCGATGATGCGGCCCTTCCCGTAGCGGCGCTGGTGCTGCACCTCGCGGGCGATGCGCTCCTCGAACACCCGGCGCAGGTCGCGCGGGGCCACCACCAGGCGGCTGTACTTCTGGTCGGGCGCGTAGCCGGTGAGGAAGTGGAAGAAGTTCACCAGGTCGTCGCCGATCTCGTCGTGGCAGGTCAGCAGCCCCAGGTCGCTGTACAGCCGCGTGGTGCGCACGTGGTAGTTGCCGGTGCCCAGGTGGCAGTAGGTGCGCGGCGGCCCGCCCTCGTCGCGCACGATCAGCGTGACCTTGCTGTGCGTCTTGAGCCCCACCAGGCCGTACGTGACGTGCACGCCGGCGTCTTCCAGCATCTCGGCCCCGCGGATGTTGTTGGCCTCGTCGAAGCGCGCGCTTAGCTCGATCAGCACCGCCACCTGCTTGCCGCGCTCGGCCGCGCCGATCAGCGCCTTCACCACCGGGCTGGTCTCACCGCCGGTGCGGTACAGCGTCATCTTGATGGCCACCACGCGCGGGTCCACCGCCGCCTCTTCCAGCAGCCGCTGCACGCTGGCCGAGAACGAGTCGTAGGGGTGGTGCACCATCACGTCGCCGTGGCGGATGATGGAGAAGATGTTGCGCTCCTCCTCGGTCTCGCCCTCGTGCTGCAGCGCCTCGGGCACCAGCGGCTCCCACGGCTCGAAGCGGTGGGCGGGCAGGTCCAGGTCGGCGAAGAAGCCGCAGTCGGCGTGGGCGATCAGCCCGCCCATCTCGTACACGTCCTTCTCGCTCAGCTCCAGCTCGCGCACCAGCAGCTGGCGCACCTCGCGCGGCATCCGCCGGTCCACCTCGAGCCGCACCACGCGGGCGAAGCGGCGCTCGCGCAGCTCCTCGCTGATCAGCGCCAGCAGGTCTTCGCTCTCATCGTCGTCGCCGCGGTCCACGTCGGCGCTGCGGGTCACGCGGAAGGGGTGCACGCTCACCACCTCCATCCCCCGGAACAGCTGCGCCACGTTCGCCTGGATCACCTGCTCCACCGGCACGTAGTGGAAGGCGTGCTGCGAGCCCGGCACCGCCAGCCAGCGCCCCTTGATGGTGGGCACCTTGATGCGCGCGAAGTGATAGGTCTTGCGCGCGGCGTGGCGCATCAGCACCGCCAGCGAGATGCTGAGGTTGCTGATGAAGGGGAAGGGGTGCCCCGGGTCCACCGCCAGCGGGGTGAGCACGGGGTAGATCTGCTCGCGGAAGTGGTGGTCGAGCGCGTCGCGCTGCTCGTCGCTCAGGTCGCCCAGGTCGCACACCACCACGCCGGCCTCGGTCAGCAGCAGCGGCCGCAGCTCGTGCTTCCAGGTGTCCACCAGCGCGTTGTGCATCTCCAGCGCGGCCTGGTTGATCAGCTCCAACTGCTGCGCCGGGGTGCGGCCGTCGATGGAGAGCGCCTGCACGTTGGCCTCCACCTGCCGCTTCAGCCCGCCCACCCGCTTCTGGAAGAACTCGTCGAGGTTGCTGGCGGCGATGGAGAGGAAGCGCACCCGCTCGAGCAGCGGCGTGCGCGGGTCGCGCGCCTGCGCGAACACCCGCCAGTTGAAGTCGAGCGAGCTCAGCTCGCGGTTGAAGTACAGCGACGGGTGGTCGAGCTCGGCCCCCGGCGGCACCTCCTGCGACCGCACGGCGTGCGGCACCTCGGGCGGGCCGCTGGCCTCGCGCGGCAGCGCGCGCACGGCGCGGATGCGGGCGGCACGGCGCGGCGCGGCGGCCGGCGGCGCTTGTTCGGGCGTGTCGGTCTCGACAGCGGGGATCAGGTGCTCGGCGCGCATGATGGTCTGGAGGGAGGATCGCGGACTTCCGGACGGGCGTCTGCCGAAGGATGCTTCCCCCGGCGCGGGATGTAAACCGTATCAATGTAACGACATTTCCGTCGCAGGCGGAGACTTTTGTCTCGCGTCCGCCTCTCCGCGGGTCCGGCAACTGCAACAGCGGGTCACACGGAGGAACGGAGGAAACGGAGAACTTCACCGCGGTTCTCCGTTTCCTCCGCTGCTCCGTGTGACCTTTCAGGGGTGTCGGTCCAGGCACGATCCAGCGCGGATCTGCTACAGGAATCGGTTGGTCGGCGGACGGTCACGCAGCGAGGGGATCGAGGGCGCGTGGGATACCTGTACGTGCTGGCGGCGGC
>DASWMA010000796.1:0-11710 GCA_036399995.1 Longimicrobium sp.
GATGGCGCACGCCGAGCAGCCGTTGCCCAGGTGCAGGGTGACGATGTTGGTCCCCTCGCGCGTGCGGCCGGTGAGCTGGCGGTAGCGGTAGCTGACGTAGCGGTGGCTGGTGCCGTGGAAGCCGTAGCGGCGGATGCGGTAGCGGCGGTACAGCGAATAGGGGATGGCGTACAGGAAGGCCCGCTCGGGGAGCGTGTGGTGGAACGCGGTGTCGAACACGGCCACCTGGGGGATGCCGGGGCCCAGCACGCCGCGCACGGCCTCGATCCCCTTCAGGTTGGCCGGGTTGTGCAGCGGCGCCAGGTCGATCATGTCCTCGATCCCCCGCAGCACCTCGTCGTCCACGGCCACCGAGTGCACGAAGCGCTCGCCGCCGTGCACCAGCCGGTGCCCCGCCGCGCCGATCTCGGCCAGGCTGGCCAGGGGCACCCCCGAGCCCTCGCGCGTGATCCACCCCAGCAGGTGGTCCACGGCGGCGCGGTGGTCGCGCATCGGGTCCTGCCCGGTGACGGCGGGGCCATCGTTCGCGCGGTAGCTCCACACCGCCTCGCCGCCGATGCGCTCGATCTGCCCGCGCGCCAGCCGCACGTCCTGGTTGCTGGCGATGCGCTGCTCGTCGGTGTCCACCAGCTGGAACTTGAGGGTGGACGATCCGACGTTGAGGACCAGGATGTTCACGTGAAATGCGCCCGGGCTGCTGCTCTCTGGTGTGGCCGACGATCGGCGCGGTCAGAGTAGCAGCCCGGGCGCGGGCGGGCCAGCGGGAAGGTGCGTCAGCGCGTGCCGGACTGGCTCATGTTCCAGCGCAGCATGGTGCGGAAGCGCAGCTTGCCCACCTCGCCGTCCTGCGACGGCTCCGAACCTAGGCTGGCGACGGCGGCGAGCTGCGGGAGCACCCTGAACTCGGCCACGCCGCCGGGGTGGATGCTGCCGGTCAGCGACTCGTACACCACCTCGCCGGTCAGCCGCAGGCTCTCCGACGTCATCCGCAGCGCGCCGCCCACCCGGAACTCGCGGTCGCCGCCCGCTGCGCCGCCCGCCAGCACGGCGCCCAGGAACTCCACCGAGCCGGGGAAGGTCTCGCGGTATCCCGCCCAGAAGCTGTGCGTGGTCCGGTGCACGCTGTCGGCCGAGAGCACCGCGTTGCGCAGCGTTCCCGCCACCCCCCAGCCCACCGCCAGCGCGCGTCCCGGTTTCTTCCGCACCGCGTCGATCGCCGCCTGGTACGCCTCGGCCAGCCCCTCGATCTTCACCGACTGCGTAATCACGGGACCGTCGGTGCGGTCCCCCAGCGGGCCCTGCGGCGTGAGAAGGCGCTCCACCGCCGCGGTCACCTCCCTGTTCTGCAGCGGGTCGTGGTCGTCGAAGATGGTCATGCGCACGCCCGCGCCGAACCGGAGCGACGCCGAGTCCGTGGGATCCTGCACGGTTGCGAACGAGACGCTCGTGTTCGCCAGCAGCCGCTTGAGCCGGTTGGACCGGTATTCGTTGATGTTCTGGAAACGGCCGCCCGCCACGAAGTACGGTGAGAAGTCGAGCGCGAGGCCCGCCTGCGCCTTTCCGCTCCGGGCGATCTGGTTCAGGATGTTGATCGCCACCGGCTTCGACGCGCTGCCCGTGAGCACCTTCTCGGGCGCCACGTCCAGCGCCACGAAGCCGGGCGACTCGGGCACGTCGTAGTCGAGCACCAGCTTGTACGCCTCGATGGCCGGCGCCTGCGGGGCGGGCGCGCCGGTCCTCCCCCCCAGCGGACCGGTGGGGACCAGGTTCGGCACCTGTGCCCGGGCGGTGTCGGTCTGGCCGGCGGCGGCCACGGGCGCGGCCGCCGCCAGCGCGAACGCCAGCGCCACGACCGCGGCGCGGCGGATGGTGATGGAGGCGGGGATGCTCATGACACCACCCAGTCGAAGGAGTCGTCGATCTGGGTGGCGTTGCCGCTCTTGCAGGTGGGGATGCCCGACAGGTCGTACACGGCGGGGGGTACGATCGGCCGGTGGACCGCGTCCTGGCCCACCGTCACCGAGATGGTGCCCTGGTCGGAACCGGCGTGCATCGAGCAGGTGTTGACGCGCCACTGCAGGAAGCAGTTGCGAAGGCCCGACGGCCCCGTCGACAGCGTGTGCTCATCCGAGCCGTCCTCGCCGGTCTGCATGTCCCACGTTTCCACGATCTGCTTCTGCGCATTCTTCACTTCGAAGCGCGCGCCCGCCGCGAGCAGGTTGGTGGCGGTGAGCCGCACCGACACGCGGCCTCCGCTTCCGTTCACGATACAGGATTTCATGGGTCACCGGGTGTGGAAGGGGTGGGTACTGCGCGCCGGTGCCGCGGGGGTGTGCGGCCGCCACGGGCGATGCGTCGCTGCGGGAGGTGCGCGGCCGGACGATCGGTCTGCGGCACCGCGGCCGGCGCCGCCCTGGGGAAGGTGCCGTGGGCCGGCAGCCGGGAGCGAAAGGATGCCGCGCGCGGGATGCGCACGGCGGTACATGAATGGTTGGACGATCCGGAGATTTTCCCGCGGCGTTCAGCTCGCCGGGCCCGCGGCCTCGGCCAGGTCGATCCCGCGCTCGGCCAGCACCTGGGCCAGGCGGCGGGAGACGAAGGTGCTCCAGTAGCCGTTGACGACCAGCCCGTTGGTGTCCTGGAAGTGCTTCAGCGCGTGAAGGCTGCGCGGGCCCCAGTTCCCGTCGGCGCCGAACGCGCCCAGCTCCATCCCCGCGGCCAGCAGCGCGCGCTGGCGCTGGGCGATGGTCTGCGTGGGCGTCCAGTGGTCCACGATGGCGCGGTCGGGGTAGATGCCGGCCAGCACCCGCGCGAAGGGGAAGCCGCTGGGGTCCACCTTGTAGCCGGGGCAGATGTCGGCGTGGCCGTGGTGGTCGTCGGGGCCGATGCCGGGCCAGCGGGCCACGATCTCGCGCCCCACCTCGATCATCATCATCACCTGCTCGTCGCTCCACGGCTGCACGCGGATCGGCTTGCCGTCGGGGGTGGCGGTGGCGATCCAGTCGTCCTCTGCCATCCCGGGCGCCGTGGCGTAGCCGATGTTCACCGTCTCCACGCCGATCGTGCTGCGCGCGCCCTTGTAGTCGGGCGACTGCAGGGCGCGCCCGTCCCAGCGCAGCGACTGGCTCTTCCCCGCGTGCCACGAGCGGTTCTCGAGGGTGACGTAGCGGTCCACCCCCTCTTCGTAGCTGCGGCCCACGCCGTAGTGCGCCGACGCCTCGCCCTTCCGCTCGGCGTGGCGCCCGCCCAGCAGCCGCCGGCAGAGCTCCAGGTCCCAGGTGACGGTCCAGTGCCAGGTGACCCCCAGCGGGCGGCCGCCGATGGACTGCGGCCAGCCGGCGCTCACCGCCTGTCCGTCTTCGAGGGGGATCAGGGCACTGTCGCTGGTGCGGAACGGGAGGTCGGCCATCAGGACGGTCGGGACGCCGGCGGCGGCTGTGGGCGAAGACATGGAGTCGCTGCGTTTGCGGAGCGGGGCCGGCGGAGCACGGAAGGGGCGGGCGTCCGGAACGGCAGAAGGCGCGGCGGAAGTCATGCGAGCTTCCGCCACGCCACGGTTGTAAGATGCTGCTGCGCGTGCCACGCGTCAACGAACCCGGCGTGGCGGTTTCGGGCGGCCAATCCTTCGCCGAGGCGTTCGTACCGGTTGCCTCGATGAATCTCGAATAATCCCCCCATCCCCCGGCAACCACGTGCGACGTCATCCCGAGGCTGAGTCCCCCGCCGCGGCTCGCGGGACCACGGGGGGATGAACGAAGCAGCAACCCGGGGTCGTTGAAGCCTCGCGCTGTTTGCGAGGCTTTTCGTCGTTGTTGCTGCGGCTTCAGCCGCCGGTGGACGAGCGACAGCCCCTGGGCGTCGTTACCGGGGACGGTAGCGCAGCTCGAAGGTGCCCCAGGTGTGCGGCTTGGGCTGCGTGTCGTACTCGCGGCCGCGGGTGAGGGCGCGGTATTCCAGGGTGAAGGCGCGGTAGCGCACGCCGCCGCCCAGCTCGTACTCCCACACCAGCGGCCGCCGCTCCACGCGGATGCTGCGGCTGAAGGTGCTGCCGTCCAGGAACAGGTCGCGGGCGACGGCGTTCTGCTGCACCCGCGCCAGCGCGTACACCGATGCCGGGCCGGCGCCGCGGTCGGCCGCCGCGCTCCACGGGTGCGGCACGGCCCAGCCGGCGCGCGCCGACACCCCCGCGTGCGCGCCCACGTGCAGCGTGCCCGCGTCGGCGCCCCACGCGGGCGCCAGCGTGGCCACGCGCACCCCGCCGCTGCGGACGTCCGCCAGCAGCACGCTCTCGTCGTAGGCGACGCGGAAGGCGGGCTCGAAGGCGAGCTGGTGGGCCCACCCGTCGGGCGCGTCGAAGCCGGCCACGCGGTGCCAGGTGGTGTGCACCGCCTCGCCCAGCGAGGGCGTGCCGGTGATGCCCAGCTCCACCCCCACCCGCCGCGCCCGGGCGGCCGACTGCACCGACGCCGTGGCCGACGCGTACAGCCACCCCGCGTACGCCCGCTGGCCGGCAACGGGCGCCGCGCCGTCCACGTCGGGGGTGAAGATCTTCTGCCCGAACGAGAGCGTGGTAGCCGTGCAGGCGCTGTCGGCCGGCGCGGCGGCGGTGCAGCGCGCGGCACGCGGCGCCAGGGCGTGGGCCCAGAGCGGCCCGCCGGCCATCTCCACCGACAGGGTCACCCCGTTGGTGTAGTCGTGGTCGGGGCGGATGCGGAAGGGGATCCAGAAGTCGTACGCGTCGTTGTCGAGCATCAGGCGCACCTCGCGCACCTGCGCGGCGGCCGGCGCGGGGGCGGCGAACGACGGAAGCGCGCACGCGGCGACGAGGATCGTCTGGAGGAGGCGAAGGCGGAGCGTCACGGAGCCAGGCGGTGCAAAGCCGGAGGGAGGTGTGGACGGGAAACAACGCGCGGCGGGGCGAAAAGATAACACCGCGGGGAAGCGTCTCCCCATCCGCCGCTTCCCCGCCGTGCCGCAGCGGTCAATCCCGGTGCGCGTTGCCCGTGGGCGGCGCGCGCCGGAGGCGCTGCGTGAGCGCCGCGGGCGGGCGGGAACGTGGCGGCGGTTGCGATCGGAGGCTTGCGTGGCATGGGACTGGCGGCTCTGGACGGCGGATTCCGGTCCGACAGGGGGTCAACGAAGCGAGGAGATAGCCATGCCGAGAGCCTGGAGCAACAAGGACGAGCGGATGTACGAGCACATCAAGGAGCGCGAGCTCGACCGCGGCATGGATGGGGCGCGCGCGGAAGAGATCGCCGCCCGCACGGTGAACAAGCAGCGGCGCGAGGAGGGGCGCTCCCGCAACAAGCACACGCAGGGCACCGGCAACCCCAACAACGGCTACGAGGAGCGCACCCGCGACGAGCTGTACAACATCGCCAAGGAGAAGAACATCCCGGGCCGCAGCAAGATGGACAAGCAGGCGCTGATCGAGGCACTCCGCGGCAACTGACCGCGCGCCACGCTGCGCGCTCCGGCGCCGGACGCGGCGGTGGCGTCCGGCGCCGCGTTCGTCCGCTCCGCCGGCGTGCGGGGCCGCGAGTGGGCGCGGCGGGTGTCGCGCCGGCGGATCCGTCGTCCTTCGGGGCAAGGACGGGCCACGGCGTTGCTCGTGAAGCCGGCGATGCGTACCCTGGGCCCGGGGCACGCGCGCGATCACCACCGGGAGGTCGACACGGCATGAAGTTCGTTCCGGCCCAGCTCAACGCGTACCTGCAGATGGGGACCGCCCGCCGCAACCTGCGGGCGCTGCGCGGCTACGTGGTGGTGATGCTGGTGATGATCACCGTGTACAGCGTGGCCTTCCACCTGCTGATGGCGGCCGAGGGGCAGCAGCACTCGTGGCTCACCGGCTTCTACTGGACGCTCACGGTCATGAGCACGCTGGGGTTCGGCGACATCACGTTCCGCAGCGACGCCGGCCGCGCCTTCAGCATCCTGGTGATGGTGTCGGGGGTGGTGCTGCTGCTGATCGTCCTCCCCTTCGCCTTCATCCAGCTGTTCTTCGCCCCCTGGCTCGAGGCGCGCCAGGCCGCCCGCGCGCCGCGCCGCGTGCCCGCCGGGGCCAGCGGGCACGTGATCCTGACCCACTACGGCCCCATCGCCATCTCGCTCACCCAGCGCCTGGCGTATCACGGCCGCCCGTACTGGGTGATCGAGCCCGACGTGAAGGCGGCGATGGACCTGCACGACGCGGGGGTGAGCGTGGTGGTGGGCGACCGCGACAAGGTGGAGACCTACCAGGCGCTGCGGGCCGAGCACGCCGCCATGCTGGTGGCCACCGGCGACGACTACGAGAACACCAACATCGTGTTCACCGCGCGCGAGGTGGCGGCCGAGGTGCCGCTGGTGTCCATCGTGCGCTCGGCCGACTCGGTCGACATCCTGGAGCTGGCCGGCAGCTCGCACGTGCTGCACGTGCCCGAGATGCTGGGCCGCGCGCTGGCCCGCCGCACGCTGGGCGGCGACGGTCGCGCCGGGATCATCGGCCAGTTCGGCGAGCTGCTGATCGCCGAGGCGCCGGTGACGGGCACGCCGTTGATCGGCAAGCGCCTGGCCGACAGCCCGCTGCGCGACGCCACGGGGCTGACCGTGGTGGGCGTGTGGGAGCGCGGCCGCTTCGAGCCGCCCACCCCTGACACGCTGATGGGCCCCTCCACCGCCCTGGTGCTGGCGGGCACCGAAGAGCAGCTGGAGCGCTTCGCGGAGCTGATGGTGATCTACAGCGTGCCCGACGCGCCGGTGCTGATCCTGGGTGGCGGCCGCGTGGGGCGCGCGGTGGCGGCGGCGCTCGACGAGCGCGAGGTGCCGTGGCGGATCGTGGAGCAGAACGCGGCCATGGTGCGCGACCCCGAGCGCTACGTGGTGGGCTCGGCCGCCGACCGCGCGGTGCTGGAGAAGGCCGGGCTGGCCGGCGCCGCGGCGGCGGTGATCACCACCAGCGACGACGCCGCCAACATCTACCTCACCCTGTACGTGCGCCGCCTGAACGCGCAGATCCAGATCGTGAGCCGCGCCAACCTCGAGCGCAACGTGGCCACGCTGCACCGCGCCGGCGCCGACTTCGTGATGTCGTACGCCAGCATGGGCGCGAACGCGGTGTTCAACGTGCTGGAGAAGGGCGACGTGGTGATGCTGGCCGAGGGGCTCGACGTGTTCCGCCACCCGGTGCCGCCCGCGCTGGTGGGGCGCCAGCTGGTGGACAGCGCGATCCGCGAAGAGACGGGGTGCAGCGTGGTGGCGGTGGCGGCGGGCGGCAGCACCGAGGTGAACCCGCCCCCCGAAACGCGGCTTCCCCGCGGCGGCGAGCTGATCCTGATCGGCACCACCGACGCCGAGCGCCGCTTCGTCCAGCGGTTCGGGCGGTAATACCGAATCCGGAATTTACTTGCCGTACCTGAGTGTCCTGGCTCACACCCGGAGGTGAGAAGGATTCGGCACGGGCGTCGAAGGCCCTTTTGAGCCTTTGTGCTCCGGAAGCCGCGCCACTGGGGCGTTCCGCAGAACCTGTCTCACAATCCGATGTGCGCGCTTGGGATGCAGGCGCGCGGAACTCCGTACGTCGAGATGACACCGTTGTTAATACTTGCACAAAGGATAGCTCGTTTTAGGCTTAAATAATCGATGTGCAATCGCCACGATATATCCCCATCATCCAAGGAGAACGCGCCATGAACAAGCTGAAGCTGCGGCTGGACGACCTGCGGGTGGACAGCTTCCACACCACGCAGGTGCAGAGGGAGAAGGGAACGGTGTTCGGCGAGCAGTGCACCTGCCCCACCGCGTGCACCTGCCCCGGGTGCCCGACCTGTGACGCGTCGTGCAACGGCACGTGTGACGCGAGCTGCAACGGCACCTGTGACGCGAGTTGCGACGGCACTTGCACGGACGGCGGCACAGGCGGCTATTCGACCGTGTCCTGTGCCAAGCCGTGGATTTGTAACGATACGCTCGAGTACTGCTGAGAAGGCAAGCTGCGGCTTACACCTGCGCCGACATCGGGTACGTGCTGCTACCAGGTGTGCACCGCGCCCGGGGGCGATCCAGGATTCGCTGGCGTGGTTCGGAGGGTCCGAGCAGGGGTCATCGCCTGTTGGTGTAGAATGTGAGAACGTGCAGGGGGGCGCCCCATCCGGAGCGCCCCCTGCTCATTCGACCGCTCGACCCGGTGGCCGGTGAGCGCCCGCCATTCCTCGCATCGCCGCATCTTCACTTGGAGGGGGCACACGGAGGAACGGAGGGAACGGAGAACTTCATCGCAGTTACTCCGTTCCTTCCGTTGTTCTCCGCTTCTTCGTGTGACCCTTTCAGCGGTGTCGGTCCAAACCACCGTATTTCCGGATTGGCAGGGGACTTATCGAGTCCTGGATCAGCTCCCGGTCTGCGGTGTGGCGAGCTCCTCGATGGCGCGGCGGACGTAGACGGGGACCATGGCGCGGCGCCAGTCGGGGTCCACGATCAGGTTCTCGAGCGGGTGGCACTGCTTGAACGCCTGCGCCGCCACCGCGTCGGCCGCGTCGAGCAGGCGGTTGCCGGCGACGAGCTTGTCCAGCCCGGTCACCACCTTCGGCCGGGCGCCGAGGGCCGAAACCACCAGCGCCAGCGAGCGCGCCGTCCCGTCGTCGGCCACGTCGGCGGCGGCGGCGATGGAGAGGAGCGGGAAGTCGATGGAGTTGCGCTGCCGCACCTTGCGGTACGCGGTGCGCACGCCGGGCCCGGGAAGCGGGATGCGCACGCGCACCAGCAGCTCGTCGGGGCGGCGGATGGTGTTCCACTCGCCGTTGGCCACGAAGTACTCGTCCACCGTCACCGTCCGACTACCGCTGGGCGAGGCCAGGTCCACCACCGCCCCCACGGCGATCAGCACCGGGGGCGTGTCGGCCGAGGCGGCGGCCACGCACTTCTTCCCCACCTTGGTCACGTGGCAGACGGTGCCGTCCTTCTTGAGGCAGAAGCCCAGCGACTGCCGCCAGAAGAAGCTCTGGTTGTAATAGGTGCAGCGCGTGTCCAGGCACAGGTTGCCGCCCATGGTGCCCTGGTTGCGGATCTGCGGCCCGGCCACCTGCCCCGCCGACTCGGCCAGCGCAGGCACGATGCGGCGCACCAGCGGGCTGCGCGCCATCGCCGTGAGCGTCTCGGCCGCGCCGATCACCAGCTGCGCGGCGGCGGGCGAATCGTCGGCCACCGCGTTCCCCTCCGCGTCGGCCAGGCCGATGCCGTGCAGCTCGGCCACGCCCTTGAGCGCCACCAGGTGGCGGGGCGCGAAGAGCCGGTGCTTCATGTTGGGCATCAGGTCCGTCCCCCCCGCGATCGGCATGGCGCCGGGGTTCCCGCCGATCAGCGCGAGCGCGTCGGCCAGGGCGGTGGGGCGGTGGTACGTGTATTCGTGGAGCCGGAGCATTGCTTTCCCCGCAGGTGCTGAACGGTCGTTCGAAACGCGGGGGAAGATAGGGAGAATGCGGCGGGGAGGGTAGACGGGGGTCTCCCCCTGTCGCTTCGCGCCTGTCCATCCCGAGCTGCGTGGAGAGGGACGGTTGGTGAGATCTCGGGCAGGTGGCGCGGCTGCGGTGTGGATGGATGGCCCTCCCCGTTCACTTTGTCTCCAAATAGCTCGAAGTGCTTGACGGGAGAAGCCTGTTCCTGTAGGTTACTGCATCCGACCGCCGGTAGGCCGGCATACCATCAGTGATCCCTCCCCATGTATCCAATACGGGGGAGGGATCATGTATTTGGGGAGTGTCTGATGAAAAAGACCGCAGTCCTCCTTGATCTCGGATTCGTACTGAACCGCCTTTACGTGCTGCTCGGGAAGCGCCCCGCAACGGCGAACGAGATCCACGACTTCGCCGAGAAGTGCGTAGATGCCAACGAAGAGCTCTTCCGGATCTACTGCTACCACTGCCCTCCCTATGGCGGAACGGAAATCCATCCTGTGACCAAGGTGTTGGTCGATTTCTCCGCGACACCGGCGTTTGCGACCAATACGAACCTGATCCGGGACCTCTCGCTCAAGAAGGCGGTGGCGTTTCGAGCTGGCGAGCTCTCGTTCGATGGCTGGAAGATCAAACCGTTCGCCGCGAGGGAGATCGCGAAGACGGGGCGGGGGGTCAAGGCGGACGACTTCGCTCCGGACGTCAAGCAGAAGCGTGTAGACATGAAGATCGGGCTCGACGTCGCATGGCTCGCGAGCAAGGGCATCGTAGACCGGCTCATCCTGGTCACCGGCGACAGCGACTTCGTTCCGACGATGAAGTTCGCCCGCCGCGAAGGCGTGCAGGTCGTCCTCGTAACCATGGGGCACAAGTACATCAAGCAGGATCTGCTCATCCATGCGGACGAGGTGCGCGAGGTTCCTTATCCGTAGTCCGCATCCGTAGCGCAGCGGCGCAGGGACAGAAGGGGGCCTGAATGCAATGCATTCGGGCCCCGTTGATTTGCGCCGTAGATCCAGGAGAAAGCTAGATCCGCGCGCCGAGAAGCTGCTGCAGGCGGTCGCGGCGCGAGCGGGAGAGGCGCAGCTCGGTGCCGTCGCGCATGATCACCACGTACTCGCCGTGGAAGAGCGGCTGCAGCTCCTTCACGCTGGCCAGGTTCACGATGGTGCTGCGGTGCACGCGGAAGAAGCGGCGCGGGTCCAGCCGCTTCTCCAGGTCGCCGATCGGCTCGCGCAGCACGTGCACCGCGGGGCCTACGTGGATGCGCACCACGTAGTCCGACGCCTCGATCCAGTCGATGGCCGCGGTGTCCACCAGCGTCACCCGGTTGTTCTTCTTCACCACGATCCGCTCGGCATAGCCGCCCGCCGGGGCGGGAGGCGCCGTGGCGGAGACGGTGGACGGCGCCGTCGACGCAGGCGCCGGCATTTCGGAGGGGGACAGGAGGTGCGCCAGCCGCGCGGCCAGCTCGCGGACGCGTGCGTCGCCGATGCGGGCGCGGGCACGGGCCAGCGCGCGGTGGAAGCGGTCGTCGTCGAAGGGCTTGAGGAGGTAGTCGGCGGCGTTGGCGTCGAAAGCGCTCACCGCGTGCTGGTCGAAGGCGGTCACGAAGATCACCGCGGGCGCGGCGGGCCCCAGCGCCTTCAGCACCTCGAAGCCGTCCATCTCCGGCATCTGCACGTCCAGGAACACCAGGTCCGGAGCCGAGTCGCGGATCAGCTCCACCGCCTCGGCGCCGTTCCCCGCCTCGCCGACCACTTCGACGCCGTCGACGGGGTCCAGCAGCACGCGCAGGGTGCGGCGCGCCAGCGGCTCGTCGTCCACCACGGCGACGCGCACGGGGGGATGGGTGTGCGTGCTCATCCGTCGATCGGCACCGCCACGGTGGCCACCGCGCCGCCCTCCGCGCCGGGGATCAGCTCGAAGGCGTGGCGGTCGCCGTAGAGGTGTGCCAGGCGCTCGCGGATGTTGGCCAGCCCCACGCCGCCGCGGCCGTTGGCGCCCGGCTTCGGGCCCGGCCCGTCGTCGGTCACGCGCAGGCGCAGCATCCCGTCGTGGCGGGCGACGCTTACCGTGACGCTGCCGGCGGCGGCGCGCTTCTCCACGCCGTGGCGGATGGCGTTCTCCACCAGCGGCTGCAGGATCAGGTGCGGCACGCGCGCGTCGAGCGGCACGTCGGGCGCCACGCTGATGCGCACCTTCAGCCGGTCCTGGAAGCGGATCCCCTCCACCTCCAGGTAGTGGCGCACGAAGTCGAGCTCGTCGCGCAGCGGCAC
>DASWMA010000797.1:0-2661 GCA_036399995.1 Longimicrobium sp.
TCTGGTTCGAGAGCTTGCAGAACTGGCAGAGCGAGTTCCTGTCCGTCTGGGCGCTCACGGTGCTGTCCATCTGGCTGCGCCAGAAGGGCTCGCCCGAGAGCAAGCCCGTGCACGCCGCGCACGAGCAGACGGGCGCGGAGTAGCCGTCGGCGTCACAGGGTGTCGAGAACGACGAGCTGCATGGGGTGGGCGTGTCCCTCCGCTGCGCTCCGGGCCGGGCTGCGCGCGCGGTAGGCAACGATACCGCCGTTGCCAACCGCGCCGGGCCACCGCCGCGCCGGGGCTTCCTGCCGATCCCTCGACCTCCGTCACGCGCGGCGGCGTCCCGGCCCTCCGGGCGCGCATCCCTCACGCATCGCGCGTTCCCGTCCCCACCGGGCGTGCCGTGCACGACCGCACGGATGTCCTCCTGAGTCTCCCACCGCGCTACGCCCGACCACGGGGGTGAAAGACGCCACACCTCGGTCGTTGAAGCCTCGCGCAGTTTGCGAGGCTTTTCGTAGTTGTTGCTGCGGCTTCAGCCGCCGGTGGACGAGGCCTGAGGCCTCGGACCCAGGCCACAGATCCTTCGGGCGCCGCAGGAGGTTGTCACGAGCGAGTGTCGGTGCAGCGGCGCCGCTCAGAATGACATCACGGGGGTTTGCACGGGGGAGCGCGCGCGCTGACGCCGTATCAGCCGTCTTCCACCAGGCTCAGCCCGTACGGCCAGCGGTCGTCGCTGGGCTTGGCGCAGGTGACGAAGCAGCGGTGGCGCAGGAGCTCGGCGCGCTCGCCGGCGCTGAGATCTTCGTCCATCGCCGGCCCTTGCTGCGGCTTCGCGTCCACGTTGTAGAAAAGCCGGCCATCGGTCGCGTAGTCGCGCCGGAAGGTGGTGCGCCACTGCGAGTTGCTTCCCCACCCGTGGCTCAGGTCCGCCGTCGGCCGGCCGTTGCGGGCGTATGCCCAGTAGAGCGTGGACCGCTCCGCGATCTCCTTCACCAGGTGCTGCCGCCCCGCCCGCACGCGGCACCCCGCGCGCGTGATCAGCAGGGGGCCCAGCGTGTACGCGGGCCACAGGGTCTCCACCACCACGGGCTCTGCCGTGTCGTCCGCCAGCTGATCCACCGTCACCACCTCGTGATGAAACGGATGGAAGCCGGCGCGCTCCACCGGCTCCAGCCCGAGCGCGTCCATGAAGCGCGCGTGCTCGTCGCGGCCGACCGTCGCCAGCTCCCACCGGGGGTCGGCGACGGCCGGCGCGAAGGAGAGCTGCAGGAGGTCGACGATGCGAGACAGCGCGTAGAGCCGGCACAGCTCCTCCGGCTGCATGGGCGGGATCGGGTTTCCCGCGCGGCCGCGGAGCTGCTCGAGCCAGCGCCGCTCGCCGTCGTGCGCGGCCAGCCACGGGCGGAGGAGGTCGTCGTACAGGCCATCCTCCTCGTAGTCCAGGATCTGGTCGTAAAGCTCGCGGTACGGCTGCTGGTCGAGGTTCATGTCGGGAGCGTGGCTGGCGGGATCGGGCGGGAGTGCTGGCGGGTGGCTGGATGGTGCTATCCGTCGCCCTCTTCCGCGGAGTGCTGGGGCTGCAGGTCGAACGAGTAGAGGACGAACGGCTCGGGCTTGCTGCCGGCGCTGCGGTAGAGCGCGTTGGCGGCCTCGTTGTCGTCTTCGGTGCCCAGCCAGGCCTCGGTGCAGCCCAGGGTGCGGCCGTGCGCCAGCATCGCGTCGAGCAGCCGCCGCGCGATCCCGCGTCGCTGGTGCGACGGGGCCACCCCCACCTCGTTGATCCAGAGCTGCGGCGCCTTGTCGGGGTGCACGTAGTCGACCGCCGAGACCATCCCCACCACCACGCCATCGTCGAGCGCCACCAGCATGTGGTGGCGCGCGTCGGCCAGGAACGCGGCGGCCCAGCGCGGGTCCACCGCGTGGTCGAACACGTCGTCGGCCACGCGCTGGAGCACCGTGGCGTCGTCGGGGCCCAGCATGCGGATGTCGATGTTCATCGATGTGGTTGCGTTGCGTCCGTGGCGTGGGCCGGCGGCTAGAGCGATTCAGTCTGGAGCGACTCCGGCTCAGCGCTCTCTCCGGCTCGCTCAGGCTCGCCACCTCTCCCGTACCGGGAGAGGTTGAATTCCCCAGCGCCTTCGCCAACCGAACCGGCACCGCTGCGTCGTCGTCGCACGGCAGTCCGCAGGGAGGACGATGCCGGCCCACGGTCCCTCTCCCGGTACGGGAGAGGGCTTGCGCTCCAAGGCGCAGGGAGAGGGCGCTGCGGCCGCGGATGCGTCGAGCTCCGGACCGGGCCGCGAACCGCTCTAATCAAGGGGGACGACCTCGGAGCGCATGCTGTCGGTGGCGAAGCCGCCGCCGGGGGCCGGGATCAGGTGCCACCAGTAGACGATCGCCTCGTCGTCGCCCGGTTCGTAGCCGGGGATGTCGTCGTATGCGATGCGGCGCTGCTGGCCGGGGGCGATCGCCTCGCAGGTGGCGGGGTTGGTGCACGGGGCCCAGTTGGCGACCGCCGCGGTTTCGCGCTCGATCACGAAGGTGTAGACGGGCGCGCTGGTGCGGTTCTCCAGCTGCAGATCGCCCGCGCCGGCGCGGATGGCGAGCGGGCCGCCGAGGCTGAAGGTGGCGGTGCCGCAGCCGGCCAGCGACACCAGCACGGCCACGAACGCAAGC
>DASWMA010000798.1:0-2594 GCA_036399995.1 Longimicrobium sp.
GCCGCCGCCACGGCCGCCGCCGCCACCGCCGCCGTAGCCACCACGGCCGCCGCCGCCACCGCCATAGCCGCCGCCGCCACGGCCGCCGCCGCCACCGCCACGGCCGCCGCCCCCACCGCCGTAGCCGCCGCCGCCACCGCCGTACCCACCGCCGCCGCCCTCACCACCACCCGCGGGCGCATCGAGGCGGGTCACGTTCTCGGCGGCGGGGCCCTTCTGGCCCTGCACCACCTCGAACTCCACGCGCTCGCCCTCGTTCAGCGTTCGGAACCCGCCGCCCTGGATCGCGCTCTGGTGGACGAAGACGTCCTTTTCCCCGTTCTCACGGGTGATGAAGCCGTACCCCTTCTCCGGATTGAACCACTTGACCGTCCCCGATTCCCGCGCCATCGCGTACCTGCCGTCTCTGAGTGTGATAGGTTCCGACCGCTTGCCCCGCCCGGCCCATTTTAGCCCACCAGAGCCGCCGCGCCAATACTTCCGTGCTGATTCGGCTCTCGGCCCGCGCGGCGGGTTCCGGCAGCGGCCGCACTGCGCGCGCGGAATTTACTGCATGCTTCGGTCCCGTTTTTCAAGCGCGGCGTGGCAGAGCGTAGCACGGGCGCTGTGAATTCCGGATTTCCAGCCCTGAACGGCGGGCGCGTTCCGCCTCGCATCTTCCTCATCCCCAAGCACCTGCCGCACCGCGGCAACATCGCCGCGTGCGGCATTTGCATGGTCTCGGCGCACCATCGAACCCACACGCAAACGAACGAGAAGCCGCAACGGATGCCCACCAAGAACCAGGACCTGCACGGTTTCGTTCCAGACAGCTGCCCGCTGGCGCTGGTGCTGGTGGACGTGATCAACGACATGGAGTTCGAGGGCGGAGAGCGCCTGCTGGAGACCGCGTTCCCCGCCGCCGAGCGGATCGCCGCGCTCAAGGCCCAGGCGCGCAAGGCGGGCGTGCCGGTGATCTACTGCAACGACAACTTCGGCCGCTGGCGCAGCGACTTCCACGACGTGGTGGAGCACGTGATGGACGACGGCGTGCGCGGCGAGCAGGTGGCGCGCCTGCTGAAGCCCGACCGCGACGACTACTTCGTGCTGAAGCCCAAGCACTCGGCGTTCTTCGCCACCACGCTCGACACGCTGCTGAGCTACCTGGGCGCGCGCCGGCTGATCTTCTGCGGCTTCAGCGGCGACGTGTGCGTGCTGTTCAGCGCCGGCGACGCACACATGCGCGACTTCCACATCCACGTGCCCAGCGACTGCATCGCCTCGATCTTTCCGGAAGAGAACAAGCGCGTCCTCGCCTACATGCGCCGCGTGCTGAGCGTGAACACCACCCGCAGCGACCGGCTGGACCTGGCCGAGCTGATCCGCATGGAGCTCGACGGGATCGCGGACGAGGGGGGTGAAGCGGACGAGGAGGGGGAGGAGGACGATGGAGCGGAAGACGGCGAGGGGAAGGACGGCGGGGAGAAGGAAGACGGGGTGAAGGAAGACGGGGAGAAGGATCGAGAAGGCGGATGAATCCGCAGCAACAACTACGGGAAGCCTCGCAAACTGCGCGAGGCTGGTCGGCGCGGTGGATGGTTGGTGCCGCTTCGGCAGGGTCGTGACGGGGCGGCTGAAGCCACCATCTACGACTACAGGAAGCCTCGCAAACCGCGCGAGGCTGGTCGCGGCACGATGCCGGCGATGAAGTGCGACCGGCGACGCCGCAGTCCGCGAAGGCGGACTTCCCGACGTTTCAGCCGCCGGTTTCAACCGGCGGATGAATCCGCAGCTCCGCAGCAACAACCACGGGAAGCCTCGCAAACTGCGCGAGGCTGCAGGCCCGTCATCGCTCGGTTCCGCAGACGATCGCGAGTCGATCGAGGCGAGTGCGCGGGTCAGCGCCCGGCGAAGAAGGAGTCCATCCGCTCGCGGTCGTAGGGCAGCAGCCAGGGGTCGAAGCGGGTGTACAGCTGGCGGAGCAGGTCGTGGTTGGGGCCGATCAGGTCCATCCCGCGGTCGTCGTACGGGTGGGCCAGGACTCCGCCCCGCAGGTCCGCCAGGTAGAGCTGGCTCGGCAGCCGCGGGCGGATGCCGAGCTCGTTGGCCAGCACGCCCCAGAGCAGCCGGTTCACCATCTCGCGATCGCAGGTGAACGCCAGGAACACGCGCTCCTCGTGGTCCCACTCCGGCCCGGCGGTCTCGCTCCACGCCTCGTACGGGCGCGGAACGCGAATCCCGCAGTCGCGCAGCGCGCGGATGCTGGAGAGGCGCCCCAGCATCCCCCCGCCCCCCGCCTCGCTCAGCACCACCGTCAGCTCCGCCGCGTCGGGGAAGGCGGCCGCCAGGATCTCGCGTGCACGGTCCCAGGCGCGCGTGAACATCTCGATGTAGCCGTCGCCGCCGGAGAGCTCGAAGCGCAGCGCGGGCTCGTTCACGTAGAACAACCCCCAGTTCAGCGCGTGCGGGCCGAACACGCGCCGGACCTGGTCGCGGAGCGCCGGCGCGGTCATCCCGCCGTCTCGGTGGAGGGAACGACGAAGCGGCGGGCCGGGCCCGCTTCCACCAGGAAGCCGGCCGGCACCGCCGCCACCAAGAGAACGGCGGCCGTCCCG
>DASWMA010000799.1:0-4400 GCA_036399995.1 Longimicrobium sp.
AGCGTGCTGCGCCCCGGCACCTACGAGCAGAACCTGGTGGCGGTGCGGCCGTCGCTCGGCGCGGGCGACCGCTTCCGGGTGGGCTTCACCCTGATGCGCGTGCGCGACGACGTGGAATCGATCCCGCTGCTGCGCACCGCGCCGTCGGCCGACTCGTCCACCCTGCCGGTGAACCCGGCGCCGCGCGACAACCTGGTGGGCGGGTTCGACGTGTCGCTGCGCCTGGCCGGCGGCCGGTTCACCGCGCGCTACGAGAACGCGGCCTCGCTCCTGACGCGCGACATCACCGACCGCCCCCGCACCCGCGCCGAGCTCGACTCGATGCTGGCCGAGCTCGGGGTCGAGTCGCCGGGGGTGGACCCGGGCACCTGGGACGGGCTGATCATCCTCAACGCCTCGCTGGTGCCGCTGGACCCCCGCGAGCTGACCAACACCGCGCACCAGGTGCGGAGCACGCTGCGCCTGGGCGCCCACTCCCTTTCGGCCGAGTGGCGGTCGGTGGGGGTCGACTACTACACGCTGGGGCACCCCGGCCTGCAGCGCGACCTGCGCGGCTGGCGCGTGCGCGACGCCTTCTCGCTTCCCGGCGACGCGCTCTTCGTGACCGCCGGCTACGAGCACGACCGCGACAACCTCGACGGCTCGGCGCTGGCCACCACCACCAACCGCGGCGCCTTCGCCACGCTCACCTGGCAGGCCCCGCGCGAGATGGTGTTCACCGGCTCGCTGCGCCTGGGCACGCGCGGCAACGGCCTGGCCGAGGGCTCGCCCGGCGCGCTCGACCAGAGCACCCGCGCCGTCTCGCTGGGCGCGCTGGTGCCCGTGTCGCTCTTCCCCGCGCTCAAGACCCGCGTGAGCCTGAACGGGAGCTGGCTGCGGCGCAGCGACCCCGCCAACCCGGTGGCCGACACGCGCGACCTGTACTACCTGGCCGGCATCCAGGGCGAGACGGCCGACCGCGAGACCGACTTCTCGCTGCTCGCCGGGCAGAACCGCTCCGAGTTCCCGGGGCTGGACGGCGGGCGCACCACGTTCGACCGCCTGGTGGTGGCGGGGCGGCGGCAGCTGAGCCCGCGCTGGGCCGCGCGCTTCGACGGCGGCCTGGTGGCGGCGCGCAGCCCGGCCGGCGCCACGGTGCCCGGCCCGCGCTACACGCGCACCGAGGCGCTGGGCGGCGGCGAGTTCACCTGGAGCGAGGCGCTGGGCGTGGTGTTCAGCGCCGGCGTGGTGTCGTATGCCGACCGGCGCACCCCGGCGCTCGACACCCGCGAGCTGGTGGCCCGCGTCCGTTTGAGCCGCGCCTTCTGATGCGGCGGATTCGCGCGCTCCCGCTACCCAGGCGGCTGACGGCGCTGCTGGCCTGCGTGGCGCTGCTGGCGCCGCTGCTGGCGCTGGTGTTCGCCGAGGCGCGGGTGGGGCGCACGCTGGAGCGGCGCGTGTACGACGGCTGGTTCACCCTGCGCGGCACCCAGCCGCGCCCGCCCGAGGTGGTGCTGGTGGCCATCGACACCGACAGCGAGGCGTCGCTGGGCCGCTACCCCTGGTCGCGGGCGTGGCACGCGCGGCTGCTGCGCAACCTGCACCGCGCCGGCGCCCGCGTGGTGGCCTTCGACCTCACCTTCGCCGACGCGGCCGCCGAAGACACCGCCTTCCGCGCGGCGATCGACCAGACGGGGATCGCGGTGCTGGGCGCCAAGACCGACGTGGTCTTCCGCCGCGGCGCGCGCGGCTTCCGGCTGGAAGAGCCGGCGGGCGTCCTCCGCGGCGCCCCCATCGGCATCGTGGACGTGCGCCCCGACGCGGTGGACGGCGTGGTGCGCGAGTATCCCGTGCGGCACGTGTATCCGCAGGGCGTCCGCGCCCAGCTGGGCGTGCAGGCGGTGCTGCGCTACCTGGATCTCCCGGTCGACTCGCTCCGCGAGGCCCCCGGCGGATGGACGCTGGCGGGCCGCTTCATCCCCCGTGGGCCGGCTGGGGGGATGCTGGTCGACTACGCGGGCCCCACCGGCTCCGTCGCCACGCACTCGTACGTGACGGTGGTGGACGACGCGGCGACCGACGTCGGCGAGTGGGACCTGGACTCGTTCGGCGACCTGGCCGCCGCCGGCGTGTTCCGCGGGCGGATCGTGTTCGTGGGCACCACCGTTCCCGAGCACCACGACTTCCACCCCACGCCGTTCCGCGACGCCGACGGAGCCGAGGGGGCGGTGCTGGTGCCGGGGGTGGAGATCCAGGCGCAGGCCGCCGCGGCGCTGTTGGCCGGGCGCCACATCCGCCCGTTCTCGCGCACCGCGCAGTACGCGTGGGTGGCGCTCCTGGCGCTGGCCACGGTGCTGGCGCTCTCGCGGCTGCGCGCGCTGTGGGGCACGCTGGCCGCCGCGGTGCTGGTGGTGGCGGCCGTGGCCGGGGGATGGCTCGGGTTCGCGCAGCAGGGGGTGTGGCTGTGGACGGTGGGGCCGGTGCTGGGGGTGGCGCTCGCCTGGGCGGGCTCCACCGCGGTGCTGGTGGCCGACGAGGCGCTCGAGAAGGCGCGCATCCGGGGGATGTTCCAGCAGTACCTGCCCCCCGCGGTGGTGCGCGAGCTGATCCACCGCCCCGAGCTGCTGGGGCTGGGGGGAGAAGAGCGCGTGGCCACGGTGCTGTTCTGCGACGTGGAGGGCTTCAGCCGGATGGCCGAGGGGCTGGCGCCCACCGCGCTGGTCAAGCTGCTCAACGAGTACCTGACGGCCATGACCGACGTGGTGGTGGAGCACGGCGGCGTGATCGACAAGTACCTGGGCGACGCGCTGATGGCCGAGTTCGGCGTGCCCGTTCCGCTCGACGACCACGCCGTGCGCGCCTGCCGCGCGGCGCTCAGGATGCGCGACGAGCGCCGCCGCCTGCGCGTGGGATGGAAGCAGCGCGGCATGCCCGAGCTGCACGCGCGCACCGGCATCAACACCGGGCGGGTGCTGGTGGGCAACCTGGGCAGCTTCCGGATGATGGACTACACCTGCATGGGCGACCACGTGAACCTGGCGTCGCGGCTGGAGGGCGTGAACAAGGAATACGGCACCGAGATCCTGGTGTCGGAGTTCACCTGGCGCGACGTGCAGGCGCACTTCATCGGCCGCGAGATCGACCGGGTGCGCGTGGTGGGCCGTGGCGAGCCCGTGGCCGTCTACGAGCTGATCGCCGTGCGAGAGGACGGGGTGGACGAGGGCACCACCGCGCTGATGGCGGGCTTCGCCGAGGCGCTGGCGCTCTTCCGCGAGCGGCGCTTCGGCGATGCGTGCGAGGCGTTCGAAGCCCTCGCCGAGCGCTTCCCCGGAGACGGCCCCACCGCCGTGTACGTGGAGCGGTGCCGCGAGAACGTCATCCATCCGCCGCCCGTGGAGTGGGACGGCGTCTTCCAGCTCGCGTCGAAGTAGGCGCTCCGCGGGATCGGAAGCCGGCGCCGATCCCGAACGTACGCTGTGGGATCTGGATCGCTCGCTGGTCACACGGAGGCACAGAGCCACGGAGAAACTGCGCCAGCTCTCTGTGGCTCCGTGCCTCTGTGTGGCCCTGGGCGGAACCCTCCTCGCCGACGGTTCATACGAGATCCGGATGACAGCGCCTGGACCGGCGCCGCTGAAGGGTCACACGGAGCAACGGAGGAAACGGAGAACTGCGACGAAGTTCTCCGTTTCCTCCGTTCTTCTCCGTTCCTCCGTGTGACCTGCTGTTGCAGCTGGTGTTCAGCCGTACCTGGTGTCACGCGGCACCCAAAGGCGGAGGGTCGCCGGTGCCGGTCGTCCGCGCCCGCTCCTTGCAATCGGCCGCAACCCGTTGCCGCTGCTTGCCGTGCCTGTGCGGCAGGCGTATCATGTTGCGCTTTTTCAGGGGGGCCGTGGCAAGCGACCGCACCATCGTCCTTGCGCTGGGCGGCAACGCCCTGGCGCAGCCGGGCGAAGAAGGAACCATCACCCAGCAGTTCAAGCACACGCGCGAAAGCCTGGGCGCGGTGGTGGAGCTGGCCCGCGAGGGGTGGCGCATCGCCATCGTGCACGGCAACGGCCCGCAGGTGGGGAACGAGCTGATCCGCAACGAGCAGTCGCGGCACCTCGTCCCGCCGCTCCCGCTGGGCGTGCTGGTCGCGGCCACGGAGGGGTGGATCGGCTACATGATCCAGCAGTCGCTGCAGAACGCGCTCTACCGCGCGGGGGTGCAGCGGCAGGTGGTGACGCTGGTCACGCAGGTGCGCGTGGACCCCGAAGACCCCGAGCTGCGGCGGCCCACCAAGCCGATCGGGCGCACCATGGACGAGGCCACCGCGCGCGAGCTGGCCGCCGAGATGGGCGGCGACGTGGCCGAGACGAAGGGCGGATGGCGCCGCGTGGTGGCCAGCCCGCGCCCGCTCGAGATCGTGGAAAGCCCCA
>DASWMA010000800.1:0-6759 GCA_036399995.1 Longimicrobium sp.
AGTGCGTCCGCGATCGCCTCGTCGGTGCGGCCCTCGTCGGCGAGCAGGAGTGCTCGTGCGCGGGTAAGCTTTCGGGCCGGAGCACTTCCTCGGTTCAACCTGCCGAGAAGTTCCGCGCGCTCCTCGGGGGTTAGGTCAACCCACATAGAGCTTCTTCGGCATGGGACCCCTCCGTGTTCGGGTTCCCATATCTTGACTGTTTACTCTGTATACATCAAGACTTTTGTGGCAGACTACTAGCGCACTCACGCACTAGCGCACCTGTTCAGGCTTCAGTTCGAACCGCCGGTGGTCCCCGCGCTCCGCAGCTGCGTCAGGCGCTCGACGTACGACTGTGCCTGCGGGTCGAACTCGGTCATCTTGGCGAACAGGCGCGCCAGGTACGTCTGCCGGGCCGCCTGCACCTCGGGAAGCGCCAGGGCGCGCGGCTGCAGGTTCTGGAAGTAGGCCTGGAGCTGGTTGGCCTCGGCGGCCAGCTGGTTGAGCCTGGTGTTGTCGTTCGCGGCGCGGGCCGCCGTCACCTCGCCCTGGATCGCCTGCGCGCGCGCCGACTTCGCCGCCGCCTGCGGATCGACCCTGGCCATCCCCGCCTGCAGCACCGCGTTGAAGCTGTCGGTGGCCGCCTTCAGCGACGGGTCCTGCATCGCACGCTGCTGCAGCGCGCCCAGCTTCTGCTGCAGCTGCGTGGCCTCGTCGGCGGCGGGTGCGGCCTGGGCGGGCTGCGCGGGGGCCGGGGTGGTCTGCTGCGCGGTAGCGGCCGCGGGAAGCGCCAGCGCGGCGGCGGCCAGCAGGGCGATGCGGGTGGTCTTCTGCACGTTTCTTCTCTCCAGCCGGGAACGGGGAAACAGGGCGCGCCGCTCCGCTCCAGCGGAAAAGCAGGCGGCCGACTTCATACGTTTCGACACCGGAGCACAACCGGTGTTCCCAATTGACTTTGCGGTCGAAAAGAGGTGCGCGATCCCGTAGCAGAACGTCCGGACCGGGCGGCGCCGTGCTGGCGTGCGGCTGGATCGCTAGATTGCGCGGCCCGTTCCAGGCATCTGAATGGAGCCCTATCCAGGCGCCGTGGATCGATGAACGAACGAACGAGCGCGTGCGTTCATGACACCACGTTCGCATGCAGCCAATCCAACGATCCTGAAATGTCGTACAAGCTGGCGATCTTCGATTTCGACGGCACGCTCGCCGACACGTTCGACTGGTTCATGGGCGTGGTGAACCAGATGGCCGACCGCCACCGCTTCCGGCGCATCGAGCCGCACGAGGTGGAAACGCTGCGCGGATACGAGGCCCGGCGCCTGATCCAGCACCTGGAGGTGCCGATGTGGAAGATGCCGCTGGTCGCCCGCGACATGCGCACGCGCATGGCCGCCGAGATCGGCGCCATCGCCCTGTTCCCCGGCGTGGACGCCATGCTGGAGCGCCTGGCGGAGCGTGGCGTGGCGCTGGCGGTGGTCACCTCCAACTCGGCCGAGAACGTCCGGCGCGTGCTGGGCCCGCGCAACGCGGCGCTGATCCGCCACCTGGAGTGCGGCGCCGCCATCCTGGGGAAGGGACCGAAGCTGCGCAGGGTGCTGCGCGCCGCCGGCGTGGCCCCCGCCGAGGCCATCTGCATCGGCGACGAGATCCGCGACCTGCACGCCGCGCGGGCCGAGGGGATCCCGTTCGGCGCGGTGACCTGGGGCTTCACGCACGGCGAGGCGCTGCGCGCGCTGGGGCCCGACGCGGTCTTCGAACGGGTGGAGGAGATCGCGGACGGCGTCGCGCCAGCTTGGTGAAGGCTCCATCTCACCGGCCGGGCCGTCACCAGCGAGTGTAGATGAACGGCGTGCCACGCCTCCCGCGATGTCCACCACGCAACGTGTCGACGCGCGGGCAAACGCACTGGCGCACTCACGCACTCGCGCACCCGTTCGTCGTTTCGACCTTCACCCCACGCGGATCGTGATGAACGAGATCCAGAGCGCCGCCGAGCTGATCCTGCGGCTGTACGAGATCCGCCGCGAGCCCGAGTTGCGGATGGCGCGCGACTGGTTCGCCAGCCAGTTCTTCCCCCAGTCGGTCGAAGACGTGCTGACGGCGTGGACCGGGGCCGACAGCGCGCGCTACCGGATGACCACCACCTACTGGGAGATGGCGGCCACGCTGGTGAACCACGGCGCCATCCCCGAAGCCATGTTCCACGACGCCAACACCGAGCACGTGGCGGTCTACGTCAAGCTGCAGCCGCACCTGGAGCACCTGCGGCGGGTGGCCAGGTACCCGGGCTACCTGGCCCAGCTGGAGCACCTGGTGTCGGGGATGCCTAACCTGGAGCAGGTGGCCGCCCCGATCCGCGCCTACCTGGAGCTCAAGCGGAAGCAGCTCGCCGAGACCCCGCCCGCGGCATCCGGCCCCAGCGACTGAGGCGCGGCTCCCGCGCGGTTTGCGCCACCCTGCCGCCCGATGTATCCTGCCCCCATGCATCCCTCGCCTGACCGACCCCGCGGGCACCCGCCCCTCGGCACTCCGCTGGGGCGCGGGGCCGAGTTCGACCTGATCCGCCGCTTCCTTCCCAGGCACACGTCGGACCGCCCCGACGTGCGCCTGGGGCCGGGTGACGACTGCGCCGTGATCGCCGGCGACGGCATCGCGCTGTCGGCCGACATGTCGGTGGAGGGGGTTCACTTCCGGCGCGACTGGCTGAGCTTTCGCGAGATCGGCGGGCGCGCGGCGGCGGCGGCGCTCAGCGACCTGGCGGCCGTGGCGGCCCGCCCGATCGGCATCCTCGTCTCGCTCGCGGTGCCGCGCGAAGACGCCGGCGAGCCGGCGGTGGAGGTGATGGAGGGCGTGCGCCGCGCCGCGGGCGACGTGGGCGCCGCGCTGCTGGGCGGCGACCTGACGCGCTCGCCCGGCCCGATCGTGATCGACGTGACGGTGGTGGGCGAGGCGCCGCACCCCGTGCTCCGCACCGGCGCGGCGTACGGCGACGAGGTGTGGGTGACGGGCGAGCTGGGCGGGAGCGGGCTGTTCGTGCAGCAGATGCTGGCCGGCGCGCGCCCCTCGCGCCGGGCGCGCCAGCGCTACGCCGCGCCGGTCCCGCGCATCGCGGAGGCGCGGTGGCTGGCGCAGCGCGGCCTGGCGCGCGCCCTGATCGACCTGTCCGACGGCCTGGCGGGCGACGCGGCGCACCTTTCCGCCGCCAACGGCGTGGCGATCCTCCTGTCGCCCGAGATGATCCCCATCCACCCCGCCGTGCGGCGCCACGCCGGCACGCGCGAGAATGCGCTGCGCCTGGCGATCGCCGGCGGAGAGGACTACGAGCTCTGCTTCACCGCCATCACCGGCCGGGTGGAGCCGCACGTGGACGCGTTCCAGGCGGCGTTCGGGACGCGCCTGACCTGCGTGGGCCGCGTATCCGGCGGCGACGGCGTGTGGTGGACGGATCCCGAGGGCCACCGGCAGCCGCTGGGGGTGCACGGGTACCAGCACTTCGGGGAGGAGTAGCGGAAGCGCTGAACCGGCCGGGGTGTCGAGGGTGTCCGAGGTGGGACAGGGCGAATGAATTCGCTGCAACAACTACACGAAGTCCGCCTTCGCGGACTACTGGCTATCGTGCAGCATCGGGGCTGGTGCACGGAGCCGACGCTGCCGCGGCGTCGGCAGGGGGGAGCTCGGCAGCCGCGATCGTGGTTCCGTAGCCGTGGTGTTGCTCCTGGTTCAGCACGTAGTAGCGGGCAGCCGGGATCGAGCGCTTCGAAACGCTGAAGGCGCCGTAGCCGCCCTGCCACTTGAATGGAATCCGCAGCCGCTGCGTGATCAGGTGTGAGGTCGCGCCCTTCACCTGCTTCACCACCTCGGACACCGAGAGCCTCGCCGGCATCCGGGCGAGCAGATGCACGTGGTCCTCAACACCTCCGAACGCGACGACCTCGACGCCAAGGCGCACACACTCGTGCCGGATGGAGCGATCCACCACCTGGAGCAGCTCCGCGGTCAGAATCGGCGCCCGATCCCACGTGGCCCCAGACCAGGTGCACGTACAGCTGTGTGAATGGCTCGCGCATGGCTCGACGGCAGCTGGGTGAACGGATGAGAGAAAAACTAGCTCCAGCCGCCCCGCCAGTCTGCCCACGAATCCGACCGTCCCCCTCACGCCAGCGCCGGCACAGCCATACGAAACTCCGCTCCGCGCACCGCAACCGATCTCACACCGAAGCCAGTAGTCCGCGAAGGCGGACTTCGTGTGGTTGTTGCAGCGAATTCATTCGCCCTGTGTGTCACCGAGTGGGCACAGTTCCCGGTGGCACGCCCGCCGAGAGCATCCGCGCCGCGGCGCCGGGGACGAGGTTCTCGTCGAGGATGCGGTGGATCCCGGGGAGATGGCCGGGCGCGCGGGGGCCGTCTGCCCGCGAGACGAAGACGGCCACCAGCTCCAGCTCGGGAACGACGAAGACGTACTGCCCGCCGTATCCCCACGCGAACACCACGCGCCGGCCGCCGCTCTCCTTGCTCCACCACCCCAGCCCGTAGCCGTGCCCGTTGAACGGCGACGTGGTGCGCGCGCGCACGCTCTCGCGCACCCACTCGGCGGGCACCACCCGACGGCCCTGATGGACGCCGCCGGCCAGCCACATCTCGCCGAAGCGCAGCATCTGCCGCGGCGTGAGATACATCTCGTTGCCGCCGAAGAAGATCCCCTGCGGGTCGCGCTGCCACGGGCGGATGCGGAAGCCCAGCGGCTCGCCGAGCTTCTCGTTCGCGTACGCCCAGGTGCTCTTTCCCGTGGCCCGCGTGAGGATGGCGGAGAGAAGGTGCGTGCTCCCCGTGCTGTACAGCATCCGCCCGCCGGGCTCGTCCACCATCGGCTGGTCGAGCGCGGCGCGCACCCAGTCTCGGCTGTTCACCCAGGCGCCGTACTGATCGAAGCTGGTGGACTCGAGCCCCGACTGCATCGACAGCAGGTGGCCCACGGTGATCTGCCGCTTGCGCGGGTCCACGTCACCCCTGGCGAAGTACGCCGGGAAGAAGTCGGAGATCGGCTGGTCGAGCCCGCGGATGCGCCCTTCCTGGATCGCGATCCCCACCAGGACCGAGAGCAGGGTCTTGGACACGGACTTGACGTTGGTCGCGCGGTCCGGATCCGCCCCGCCGGTGAATCGTTCCAGCACGACCCGGCCGCGCTGCGAGACCAAGAGGCCGCGCAGGTTGGGCAGCTCCGCCGCGCGATCCACCGCCTGGGCCAGCAGGATCGTGTCCGCCGGCACCGCGCGGGGCGCGGCAGAGGGCGTTGCCGCCGCGGCTTCGGTCCGGGTGTCGGCTTCCGCGCCGGGGTCACGCGGGGCGTTGCACCCCGCCAGCAGCACCGAGACGAGAACGAGCAGTCGTACCATCGCACCGATCCAGGTGTGTTTCGTCCGACGAGTTCCAGCCGCATGGTACCCGCGCCGCCGGCCGAAGTGCGAGCACCCGCACCAGACCCTGCTCCGCGCACCAGCACCGACGCCACACGCTCCCCTGTAGTCCGCGAAGGCGGACTTCGTGTGGTTGTTGCAGCGAATTCATTCGCCCCATCCTCGAGTGTTCCACCCTGCCGAGCCCTGAAACTTGCAGGGGTGAGCGCCGAATTTCGGACCTGATCCCGAAATTAGGTGTTATAACATATATCTCAGACCCACGCAGTCCGACGAGGAGAAGACGATGACCACCAGCGCGCTGAGCCGCATCCGAGAAGCCGCGGGAGCGGCGGACGCCGCGCCGAAGTCGGCGGCGGACGGGGAGTACGGCATCGCGCCCGAGGGGTTCCGGCTGCCGGGCGGAACGCGCATCGGCCGGGTCGTGCTGCAGGTGGCCGACCTCGAGCGCTCGCTGCGCTACTACGGCGACGTGATCGGCTTCCGCGTGCTGGAGCGCGAGGGCGGCCGGGCGGTGCTGGGCGCGCACGGCGACGGCGCGCCGCTGCTGGAGCTGCACGGGAAGCCGGGTGTGCGGCCGGTGCCGCGGCGCGGGCTGCTGGGGCTGTACCATTTCGCCATCCTCCTGCCGGACCGCGCGGCGCTGGGGCGCTTCCTGGCGCACCTGCGGCAGATCGGCGCGCAGGCGGGGATGTCGGACCACTTCGTGAGCGAGGCCATCTACCTCACCGACCCCGACGGCCTGGGGATCGAGGTGTATGCCGACCGGCCGCGCTCCGTCTGGGTCCGGCGCGGGCCCGAGCTGGCGATGGCGACGGAGCCGCTGGACGTCGTCGACGTGGTCCGCGCCGCCCGCGGCCAGCCGTGGGCCGGGATGCCGGCCGGCACCACCATCGGCCACGTGCACCATTACGTGGGCGACATCGAGCAGGCCACGCGGTTCTATCACCAGGGGCTCGGGTTCGACGCCGTGGTGTGGAGCTACCCCGGCGCGCTGTTCGTCTCCGCCGGCGGATACCACCACCACGTGGGGATGAACACCTGGGCCGCCGGCGCCCCCGCCGCCACCGACGGCGACGCGCGGCTGCTGCACTGGGAGCTCCTCCTTCCCGATTCGCCCTCGGTGGACGCGGTGGCGGAGAGCCTGCGCGCCGCCGGCTTCGCGCCGGAGCCCGCGGACGGTGGGTGGACGGCACGCGATCCGTGGGGAACCGCCGTACGCATCGCCCCCGATCCGGCGGCCTGAGCGCGCGGACGATCGCGTCGGCAGGTAGAGGTGAAGCGGCCCCGCTGCGTGTCTGCACTCGACACGCGGCGGGGCCGGCTGTATTTCCATCCCCCGTGAAGCCGATCGCGACCGCCGAGA
>DASWMA010000801.1:0-5951 GCA_036399995.1 Longimicrobium sp.
GGGCACGTGCCGCTGCTCATCCCGCTGAGCTGGTTCTTCATGGCCGTGCCCTCCTACGCGCTGGCGCGGGCTGCGCTCCCGCGTGGGCACCGGGGATGGCAGTGCGTGCTCCTCGCCTCGTTCGTGCTGGCGAGCTGGGACCTGAGCCTGGACCCGGCGATGAGCCACGCCACCGCCTACTGGGTGTGGGGCGAGCCGGGGCCGTACTACGGGATGCCGCTGCTGAACCTGGTCGGCTGGTACGTGACCGGGCTGGCGCTGATGGGCGCGCTGGCCGCCCTGCGCGCCGACGGGTGGGTCGCGCGGCTCCCGGTGCGCTGGCTGGCGGGGTTCTACGCCGCCAACCTGCTGCTGCCGGTGGGGATGATCCTGGCGCGTGGCCTGTGGCCCGCGGCGCTGGTCACCGCCGCAGCGCTGGCCGCGGCCGTGCTGCTGGCCCGCCTCCGCGCGCCGCGCCGGCCGCTGGCCGCCACCGCGGAGGCCGCCGCATGATCGCGCCGCTGATCGCCCCCACCGCGGCCGGCACGCTGGCCGACGCCCGCGACGACCTGAGCGAGTCGCTGGGGCGGCTGCTGGCGGAGTGCCCCGGCGTGCCCTGCGTGGACCTGCGCGGGCAGCTCATCCGTCCCCTGACCGCGCACGCCGCCGCCCGCGCCCTGGGCTGCGGCGACGACGTGCGCGCGGGGTTCGGCGCGCTGGCGGTGCAGCTCGCGCACGAGGCGTCGCTGGTGCACGACGACATCGTGGACGGCGCCGCCACCCGCCGCGGCGAGAAGACGCTGGCCGCGGCGAAAGGGGTGGGCGCCGCGCTGGTGCTGGGCGACCACCTGCTGGCGTGGGCGTACCGCCTGGCCGCGCGCACCGGCTCGCTCGAGTTCGCCGACCTCTTCGCCGAGGCGGTCGAGCGCACCATCGCCGGCGAGCTCGCGCAGGGGCGCGCCACCGGGCGCGTGCTGACGCCCCAGGAGTACGAGGCGATCGCGCTGGACAAGGCCGGCGCCCTCCTCGGCTGCGCGTTGGCGGCCGCGCCGGCGGTGACCGGCCGTGGCGACGCGCGCACCTTCTACCAGCTCGGCCGCTCGCTGGGCGTGCTGTACCAGCGCCTCGACGACCTGCTGGACTACTGCCCCGCGACCGACACGGGGAAGCCGCCGCTGGGCGACTACGCGCAGCAGCGCTGGACCTGGGTGCTCGAAGAGGTGCCCGGCGCCGTCTTCGGCCGGCCGGTGGACGAGATCCGCGCCGCGCTGCACGCGCCCGGCGCCGACGGCCGCACGCCGATCCGGCGCCTGCTGGCGCGGCTCGACGCCGGCTTCGACGCCTTCGCCCGCGCCCGCGCCACCCACTTCCCCGGCGACACGCTGCTGGCCGCGCTGGCGACGGACTGGCGCGCCCGTGCCCACGCCGCCGTCCGCCGCGAACAGGAGGCGCGCACCGCGTCCTCCATCACCCCCCGCATCGACGTCAGCCGCCACATCCGGCAGCGCGTGCCCTCGGTGCTGGAGCTGCCGGAGTACTTCTCCCGCAACAGCCGCTCGTTCGCTTTCGCGGCGGGGTTCTTTCCGCCCGACGTGGCGCGGCAGGTGGCACGCGTGTACGCCTGGTGCCGCGTGACCGACGACCTGGTGGACAGGACGGAGGGCGAGTCCGCCGCCACGCTGGGCGAGGTGCTCGACGAGTGGGTCGCGCTCTCCCGCCGCGCCTACCGGGGCGGCTCGTGCGGGGTGGAGCTGATCGACCGGGTGATGGGGGAGATGGCGGGTGCCGGGGTGCCGTTCGCCTACGCGGCCGAGCTGGCCGAGGGGATGCGGATGGACCTGCGGCGGGAGACGTACCCCACCCCCGCCGCGCTGCGGGTGTACACCTACCGCGTGGCCTCGGTGGTGGGGCTGTGGCTCACCGAGCTGTTCGGCGTGCACGACGCGGCCACGCTGCAGCGCGCCGCGGCGATGGGCCACGCCATGCAGCTCACCAACATCCTCCGCGACGTGGGCGAAGACGCTCGCACGGGCCGCATCTACCTTCCCGCCGACCTCCTCGCCCGCCACGGCGTGACCGCCGACGACCTGGCGGCCATGCGCCACGGCCGCGCGCCCGTGCCGCCCGCCTACGGGGAGCTGACGGAGGCGCTGATGCGCGACGCCGAGGCGAGCTACGCGCTGGCCTTCGAGGCGATCCCGCGGCTGCCGGGGTTCTTCCAGCGGCCGGTTGCGGTGGCGGCGTACGTGTATCGCGGCATCCACGGCGCCATCCGCCGCAACGGCTACGACAACCTGCGCCTGCGCGCCCGTACGTCGGCGCCGGAGAAGGCGCTGCTCGCCGCCCGCGCGCTGTGGGACCTCCGCGCCGTCCGCCGCGCCGATCGCCCCGGGACGGCGCTGGAACCCGCCCCGCTCGCCGCCGGCGGAGGCCTCCGTCCGTGAGGTGCCGGTCGCGGCTACGGCGGGTTGAAACCCGCCGCTGGACCGTCGGGAAGTCCGCCTTCGCGGACTGCGGAGTCCGGATCGGTCCGACGTTGCTGGCTGCCGTGCTGCACATCCTCCTCGCGCAGCCGGCGACGGCATCGGCATCGGCTGCGTCGAAGCATCCTCCGAGCACCGGCCTCGCGGCGGCACCGAGCCCGGTAGTCCGCGAAGGCGGACTTCGTGTGGTTGTTGCAGCGAATTCATTCGCCCCCCTCACCCTGCGCCCGCACCAGCCGATCGCCCACACCCTGCACCGGCACCAGCCGATTACCCACACGCCCGACTCCGTGGACGCCCGCGTGAACCTGGCGCCGATCCGCGAGCTCTACCTCGCCTCCGTGCGCGACGCGGGCGCGATCGCCCGGGGGCTCGCCGAGATCGAGCGCCTGCGCGGGAGCGCCGTCCCCCAGCCGGGCGGCGCGCTCGACGCCACGCTCACCGCCTACACCGGCGCGCTGGTGACGCTGCGCGCCAGGCACGCCTTCTGGCCGCCGCAGAAGCTCGCGCACCTGCGCGACGGGCTGGCGATCCTCGACCGCACGGTGGAGCGGCACCCCGACCACGCCGAGGCGCGCTACCTCCGGCTGATGAGCTGCTACTACCTTCCCGGCATCCTGGGCCGCGGCGGCAGCGTGCGGGCCGACTTCGCGGCGCTGGCGCGGCTCCTCCCCGGCGTGCGCGGCCAGGTGCCGGGCGACCTGTACCAGGCGATCACGCGCTTCGTGGTGGAGCGGGGAAGTCTCCCGGCCGAGCAGCGGCGCGCGCTGGAAGACACGCTGGCGCAGGCCGATGCGTAGCCGCTTCTCGCCCGCCGCGCTGGCGGCGTTCGAGGCGTTCTTCCGCCCCTGGATGCGGCGGCGGCTGAACGCCGTGCGCATCACGGGCCTGCCGCGCGCGCTGCGGGCCGACGTGCCGCTGGTGCTGGCCGCCAACCACGTGAGCTGGTGGGATACCTTCACGGTGCGCGAGGTCCACCGCATCCTCCGTCCCACCGCGCCGCTGTACACGCTGGCCAGCGAGGCCGAGCTCCGGCACCTCCCCTTCTTCCGCCTGACCGGCGCCTTCGGCGTCGACCCCGCGCAGCCGGCATCGGTGCTGGCGGCCGTCCGCTTCCTGCGCAACCGCGTGCGCGAGCGGCAGGACGCCACGGCGATCTTCTTCCCGCAGGGGCGCATCTGGCCCTCGCACCGGCGGCCGCTGGGCTTCCGCCGCGGGATCGAGGCGTTCGTGCGGCCGATCGCGCCGTGCATCGTCCTCCCCCTCGCCATCCACCACGAGCCGGGCACCACCCCCGCGCCCACGGTCTACGTCTCCGCCGGCGCGCCCGTCGTCGTCACCCGCGCGCTGGACCACGACCTGGTGGAGAGCGTGGTGGAAGCGGAGAGCGATGCCATCTTCGACTTCCTCTCGCTGCACGGAGAAGATGCGGAGCGGCACTGGCCCGGTCCCTTCGACCGGCTCGATGCGGCGTCGGGCCTTCCCTCCCGCCATCCCGCGCCGCGGTGAGCGCCGCGCTGGCGCTGCTGGACGTCGTCTCGGCCGCGCTGCTGCTGGCGATGCTCGCCGTCGCGGTGATCAACCTGGCGACCGCGCCGCGGCTGGAGAGGGCGGGGGATCCATCGACGCTGCCGCGGGTCAGCGTCCTGGTCCCCGCGCGCAACGAGGCGGCGAACCTGCGCGCGAACCTGCCGCACCTCCTCGCGTCGGACTATCCCAACCTCGAGGTCCTCGTCCTGGACGACGGTTCGGGGGATGACACCGCTGCCATCGCCGCCGATCTCGCGCGCCTCCACCCCGGGCGGATGCGGCTGCTGCGCGGCGAAGCGCTGCCGGACGGGTGGCTGGGGAAGAACTGGGCGTGCCACCAGCTCTCCTGCGTGGCCCGCGGGCAGGTGCTGCTGTTCTGCGACGCGGACGTCGCGGCCGGGCCGCGCGCCGTCACGCGCACGGTGGCGATGCTGCAGCGGATGGATGCCGCCGCCGTCACCGCGCTCCCGCGCCACCGCTTCGGCACCGTCGCCGAGGCCGCGGTGGTCCCCCTGATCGCGCAGCTGCCCGTCGCTGCGACGCTGCCGCTGGCGCTGGTGCCGCGCACCGCCCCGCCTTCGCTGTCGATGGCCAACGGCCAGTGGATCGCCTTCACGCGGCCGGCGTACGGCCACATCGGCGGCCACGCGGCCGTGCGCGGCGAGGTGCTCGAGGACGTGCACCTGGGCCGCGCCGTGAAGCGCGCCGGCCTGCGCCTGGTGGCCGCGGTGGCCACGGAGGAGCTGTCGGTGCGGATGTACCACGGGTGGGCGGAGGTGCGCCGCGGCTTCGGCAAGAACGTCTACGCGCTGCTCGGCGGCAGCCCCGGGTCGTTCGCGGCGGGGATCGTCATCTTTCTGCTCGCTGCGGTGTATCCCTGGGTGGCGGTCGTTCGCCCCACGCCGCTGGCGCTGGCCGCGCTGGCGATGCTGATTGGGCTGCGGATCGCGGCGGCGCTGCTCTTCCGCCACGGCTGGGGGACGGTGCTGCTGCACCCGGCCGGCGCGGTGCTGGCGCTCTGGATCGCCGCCACCTCGTTCCGCACCCGCGGCCGGGTGGAATGGCGCGGCCGAACCGTCGCCGCGCGGCCGGGGTAATCCCGGGTGAGCTCCAACGGTTGCCCCGAAGCCGCGGCCGCGGTCCGCGAAGGCGGACTTCCCGCCGTTCCAGCCGCCGGTTTCAACCGGCGGATGAGGTGGCGGCCCGTGAGGCAGCGCGATGTCGATCGACCCACACGCAGTGACACGAGACTCCGGGACCCGGATGGTAGACGCGCACGAGACGGTGGTGCTGGTGGACGAGCGCGACCGCGAGGTGGGGCTGGCGCCCAAGCTGCAGGCGCACGAGCGCGGCCTGCTGCACCGCGCGTTCAGCGTGTTCGTGCTGAACGCGCGCGGCGAGGTGCTGCTGCAGCGCCGCGCGGACGGCAAGTACCACTCGGGCGGGCTGTGGACCAACACCGCCTGCGGCCACCCGCGCCCCGGCGAGGCCGTGGCCGCCGCCGCCCGCCGCCGCCTGCGCGAGGAGATGGGCTTCGACTGCGCGCTGGTTCCCGTCGGCAGCTTCGTCTACCGGAGGGAGGTGGGCGCCGAGCTGGTGGAGCACGAGCTCGACCACGTGTTCCACGGCCGCCACGACGCGCCCCCGCACCCCGACCCGGCCGAGGTGAGCGAGTGGCGCTGGATGGCCCCCGCCGCCGCCATCGCCGACGCCGAAGCGCACCCGGACCGCTACACCCCCTGGTTCGCGCTGGCGCTGGCCGAGCTGCTCGACGGCGGCGCCCTGGACCGCGCCGCGGCGTAGCCCCGCCTTCTCGCAGACGAAACGACGCCCCGCTGGCACTCGCCCGCGGGGCGTCTCCATGTCGCAGGAGAATCCGGCGAGATCAGGGTCGCACATGGTCCGGACAGACAGTGCTTGGGCCGGCACCGCTGAACGATCACGCAGAGCAGCGGAGAA
>DASWMA010000802.1:0-2838 GCA_036399995.1 Longimicrobium sp.
CGGCTTTTCTGGCGCCGCCGGAACGGAGCGGCGCACGCCCGTCTCGCAGCGGCTCCTCCCGCCCGCGGCCGTTCGGGCACCCGGCGCCGGTCCGGCATCGGCCGTCACGGGACGGCGGCCTCTGCTGCCGCGACCGGCTGGAGAAGCTTCCCCGACGTGCAGGACCGCATCATCCGCTACATGATCGTGGAAGGCGAGGTGGTGTTCGAGAATCGCAACCGGCGGAGGAAGAAGCAGTAAGGTGACCGGGCGGCTCCGGCCAGAGCCGCCCGCGGTTTTCCCGACGACTGGTGTTTCCCGCCGATCGCGTTTAAAATGGCCAATGGCCGCTCCCACACGGCCTTTCTCTCTCCGCGGAATCTCTCCGTTCGCAGCACCCGCATTACCGCGCCACCGCCATGATCTACGTCGATCGCTCCAGCGTACCGAGACCGGCAAGCCTCGCCTCCGACCACATGGCCTGGGTCACGGCCGAGGCCGAGCGCTTTTTCGAGGGCAGAAAGAAGCAAGCCCGCGAACAGCACCGCTTCTTGTTCGACCCCGAGGTCTGGAACGCGCCGGACGTCTCCGCGGCGGTGGCGGAGCTGTTCAGGGGCAAGTGTGCGTACTGCGAGACGGCCGTCACCTCCCGCGACACCGGCGGGGTAGACCACTTTCGCCCCCGCGCCAACGCCCGCGACGATTTCCGCTCCGCCGTGGACCCGGATCACTACTGGTGGCTGGCGTACGAGTGGACCAACCTGTACCTGGCGTGCGCGGTGTGCGCGCGGAACCGCGGGACGCATTTTCCCACCATCGGGCCGCGTGCCGGGCGCCGCTCCACCGAGCCCGAGGCGCCCCTGCTCCTGGATCCCTGCGCCGACAATCCACAGCTCTTCCTCAGCTTTTCCCGGGACGGCTCGGTGGCGGCGCGCGATCTTGCCGAAACGCCGGGGACCAGCCGCGCCGCCACCACCATCGAGGTTCTGGGGCTCAACCGGGGCGACCTGGTGCGTGCGCGTAAGGAGACCGCCGCGCTGACGATGGCGGAGCTTCAGAAGCTCGAGCGGAAGGGCTCCGCACGGACCCGCCTGGCGGTCATGAGCCATGCGTTTCGCTCGACGGTCGTCGAGTTGCTGCGGCCGGAGCTTCGCTACGCCGCCGTGCGCTGGAGCGTGGTCGAGCGATGGATGCAGGAGCGGGGCTTTCCACGCCGCGATTTCTTCTCGCTGCTGGGGCTGGCCCGCGTGCCGCTGGCATCCATGCCCGACATCGAGGCGTGGCCGTGGGAGGAACATCTCGCCGTTCAGTGGGCAGCAGCACGGGCGCGGGTCGTCCCGACCGAAGCGGACCCTGCCGAGGTTTGGGCAGCCGCGGCCGCGCTTGCAACCGCTCCGCGCGGCGACAAGGCCGCTCGCCGGCGGCGCGACCCCCTGCGGAGCACCTCGGTGGTCCGGGTGGTGATCTCGAACTTTCGCGCCATCCGGTGCCTCGACCTGACCCTGGGAGCACCGCCGGGGACGGCGCAGTCGCCTCCCGCCGCCGGTGCGGCGCCGGCCGACACGGCCTCGGACGCGGAACCGCTGGGCCCCTGGACGGTTCTCCTGGGTGAGAACGGGGTGGGGAAGAGCACCGTGGTGGAGGCCATCACCCTGGCGCTGGCCGGCGAAGAGGTCGCGGCCGGGCACCTCGGCCCTCCCGACGAGCTTCTGCACCAGCCGGGCGAGGGCCGCGAGCGGCCGACGCGCGGCTACGTTCGCGTATACCTCACCACCGACCGTCGGCCGCTGGGCTTCACCTTCACGCGCGATCGCGTCACCTGGTTCCGCCAGGGGGCGGGCGCGGGCGCCTACCTCCGTGCCTATGGCTCCACCCGCCTCCTGCCGCGCCCGTCGATGCGCAGGCGCGTCCCCACCGGGCCGCAACGCATCGACAACCTGTTCGACGCCTTCGAGCCGCTGCAGCGCGCCGACCAGTGGCTGGCCAGGCTCAAGCCCGAGCGGTTCGGCCCCGCCGCGCTGGCGCTAAAGGACCTGCTGCGCATCTCCGGCGAGGCCACCCTTACGCGTGCTCCTGACGGCACGGTGATGATCCCCGACCCCGGCAACGTGCCGCGCCCGCTGCGCCACCTGAGCGACGGGTACCAGACGGTGGTGGCGCTGGCGGTGGACATCATGGCCGGGATGGCGCACGAGAGCGACTTCAGCAGCACCCCGGGGATCGTGGTGCTCGACGAGCTGGGCACGCACCTCCATCCCCGCTGGCGGATGGAGATCGTGGGGAGCCTGCGGCGCGCTTTCCGGAAGATGCAGTTCATCGCCACCACCCACGAGCCGCTCTGCCTGCGCGGGCTGAAGCAGGGCGAGATCGTGGTGATGCGGCGCGAGAATGGGGGCGCGGTCGGCGCAGCCACCGACCTTCCCTCGCCCGAAGGGATGCGGGTGGACCAGCTGCTCACCTCGCCCTTCTTCGGCCTGTACACCACCATCGATCCCGAGGTGGACACGAAGTTCCAGGCGTACTACGACCTGCTCGCCACCCCCGTGCGAACGGAGGACGAGGAGGCGCGGGTGGCCGCGCTGCGGGCCGAGCTTTCGGGCTACACCTTTCTGGGCCACACCCGCCGCGACCAGCTGGTGCTGGACGTGGTGGACCGCTTCCTCGCCGAGGAGCGGAAGAAGCAGGTGCAGGCGGTGCGCCTCCCTCAGCCCGTACGCGACGAGATCACGCGGATCTGGAAGAGCGTGGGCACGCTGGGCGGGGTGGCGCCGTGATCCGCGTGCCGCAGAGCGGGGTGGAGGTCCCGCACGTGCTCACCGCCGCCGCCGTGGCCGCCGAGCGCGACGCGGCGATCGCCCA
>DASWMA010000803.1:0-4031 GCA_036399995.1 Longimicrobium sp.
CCAGACGCCCGTTCCCCGCCCCGTCCGCGTGCGCGACCACCACCGCCGCGCCCACCCCCTCGCGCTCCAGGAGCCGGGCCTCGATCTCGCCCAGCTCGATCCGGTAGCCCCGCACCTTCACCAGGGTGTCCACACGCCCCAGGAACTCGATGGTCCCGTCCGCCAGCCACCGCCCCAGGTCTCCCGTTCGGTACAGCCGCGCTCCCGGCCCGGCGCCGAACGAGTCGGGAACGAACCTCTCCGCCGTCAGCCCCGACCGGCCCAGGTACCCCCGCGCCACCCCCGCGCCGCCCACGTACAGCTCGCCGGCGACCCCCACCGGCACTGGCTCCCCGCGCATGTCCAGGAGGTAGACACGCGCGTTGGAGATCGGCCCGCCGATCGATGCGCCCGGCGCCTCCCCCTCCGCGCCGAGGGTCCGCACCGTCGAGGTCACGCTCGCCTCGGTGGGGCCGTACTCGTGGTACAGCCGCGCTCCCGGCAGCCGGGCTCCGAGCTCCGCCAGCATCCCTGCGGGGATCGACTCCCCGCCCAGCACGATCCGCCGCAGGCTGGAGCACTCCTCCAGCCCCGGGTGCTCCAGGAACGCCTGCATGTGCGAGACGGTGAGGACCATCGTGCTGACCTCCCGGCGGCGGACGACCTCCACCAGATAGTCTACTTCCCGCTGCCCGCCAGGCCGCAGCAACACCAGGCGGGCCCCCGCCAGCAGCGGCGAGAACAGCTCGCGCACCGACACGTCGAAGCTGAGCGACGTCCTCTGCAGCACCGCGTCGCCGGCCGTGAGCGCCCAGTGCCGTTCACCCCAGGCCAGCAGGTTGATGACGCCGCGATGCCCGTTCATCACCCCCTTCGGCTGCCCCGTGGAACCGGAGGTGTAGATGACGTACGCCAGGTTCTCCGGGGTCAGCGCCCCGCGCGCGGGGTTGGAGTCGGGCTGGCCGGCATAGACGGACGCCTCTTCATCCAGCACCTCGACCGGAACGCCCGATCCGTCGAACTGGCCCAGGAGCGAGCGCTGCGTCAGCAGCACCACGGGCGCGCTGTCGCGGAGCATGTAGCCCAGCCGCTCCGCGGGATACTCGGGATCCAGCGGCACGTAGGCCCCGCCGGCCTTTAGGGTCGCCAGCACGGCGACGACCATGTCGACGCCGCGCTCCACGCAGATCCCCACCCGCGCGTCCGCGCCCACGCCGAGCGAGCGGAGGTGGTGCGCCAGCCGGTTCGCCCGCGCGTTCAGCCCCGCGTACGTCACCTCCTCGTTCTCATAGACCAGCGCCATCGCGCCGGGCGTGCGCTCTACCTGCGCCTCGAAGAGCTCGTGCACGCACGCGTCCCGCGGAACCTCCGCCTCCGTGCGGTTCCACTCCTCCAGCACCCGCGCGCGCTCACCCTCGCCGAGCAGCGCCAGCCGCGAGAGCCGCACGTCCGCGTCGGCGGCGACCTGCTCCAGCACCCGCTCCAGGTGGCCGAGCATCCGCTCGACCGTGCCGCGCTCGAAGAGGTCGGTGCTGTAGTCCAGCTCGCCGCGCAGGCCCTGGGCGGTCGCCGTGAGCGCCAGGGAAAGATCGTACTTGGCGATCCCCAGGGCCGAGTCGAGCCCGCCCACCTGAAGCCCGGGGAGCGCGCCTCTCCCGCCCTCGGCGTTCTGCACCGAGAACGACACCTGGAAGAGCGGCGCGTGGCTCAAAGACCGCTCGGGCTGCAGCTCGGCCACCAGCCTCTCGAACGGCACATCCTGGTGGTCGTACGCGCCCAGCGTGGCCTCTCGCACCCGCCCCAGCACCTCCCGGAAGCTCGGGTCTCCCGAGAGATCGGTGCGCAGCACCAGCGTGTTGACGAAGAAGCCGATCAGCGCCTCCACCTCCGCGCGGGTGCGTCCGGCGATCGGGCTCCCCACCACCACGTCGTCGCTGCCGGCGTACTTGCCCAGCAGCACCTGGAAGGCGCCCAGCAGCACCATGTACAGCGTCGCACCCTCGTTCCGCCCCAGCGCCTGCAACCGCTCCAGCAGCTCCAGGGAGAGCTCCACCGGAACCGACGCGCCCCGGTACGTCTGCACCGCCGGCCGAGGACGGTCGGTGGGCAGCTGCAGCAGCTCCGGCGCGCCCGCCAGCCGCTCCCGCCAGTACGAGAGCTGCCGATCCAGTGCCTCGCCCGCGAGCTGTTCGCGCTGCCACGCCGCGTAGTCGGGGTACTGCACCGCCAGCTCCGCCAGCGGCGACTCCCCGCCCGCGCGGTAGGCCTCGTACAGCGCCCACAGCTCCCGGAAGAGCACCCCCAGGCTCCAGCCGTCGCTGACGATGTGGTGCATCGAGAGCAGCAGCACGTGCTCTTCCTCGCCCAGCCGCAGCAGCGCCGCGCGGAAGAGCGGCCCCGCCGAGAGGTCGAACGGCCGCACCGCCTCCTCGGCGGCACGGCGCCTCGCCTCCACCTCGCGGTCCGCCTCGCTTAAGCCCGACAGGTCCTCCACGGGCAGCGTGAAGCCGCCGAACGGCGTGATCACCTGCACCGCAGAGCCATCCACCTCCCGGAAGGTGGTGCGCAGCGCCTCGTGCCGCCGGACGATCTCGCCCAGCGCGCGCTCCAGCGCCGCCGGGTCCAGCGCCCCCCCCAGGCGCCGTGCCACGGGGAGGTTGTAGACGGCGCTTCCCGGCTCCAGCCGGTCGATGAACCAGAGCCGCTCCTGCGCGAACGACAGCGGCGCGGGCCCGCCACCCCGGCGGGGACGGATGGCGCCCGGCTCGTGCGCCTCGCCGGCCTGCTTCCGGAGGAGCTTCTGCAGCAGGGCCTGGCGCTCCGGTGACAGCTTGTCCACCCGTGCGAGTACTTCGCTCATCGAGCCTTCCGCCTCTCCAGTATGACCGCGGCGTGCGGCGAACGGTTGGGATGGAAAATCAGATCAGTTTGCCGAGGATGGGGCTGGATTCCGGTCTCCGACGGAAGCGCCCCACCCGGGGCCGGCGGAGACGGCAGAGTCGGTTTCGGCCGACTCCGGGTGAGGCATTCCGTTCGAGCACCTGATTCGGAACGAGCTCCGTACCGTGGCATCAGTCCCCGCCGAGAAGCTTCATCACCTCGTCCTCCGACAGCCCCTCCAGGCGGTCCAGCGCATCCGCGAGCTCCTGCTCCTCCACCTGCGCCAGCACCAGCCTCTCCACCTGCGGTGCCAGGCCGGCCACGGTGGGCGTCTCGAACAGCGCGCGCAGCGGCAGCTCCACGGAGAACTCCACGCGCACCCGCGAGACCACCCTCGTGGCCAGCAGCGAGTGCCCGCCCAGCTCGAAGAAGCTGTCGTGCACACCCACCCGCTCCAGCCGCAGCACCTCGGCCCAGATCCCCGCCAGCACCTCCTCGGTCGGGGTGCGAGGCGCCACGTACGCCTCTTCCGGCGACGCGAGATCCGGCGCAGGCAGCGCGCGGCGGGCCACCTTCCCGCTCGGCGTCAGCGGCAGCGCCTCCAGCACGACGACCGCCGACGGCACCATGTACTCCGGGAGACGCCGCTTCAGGTGCGCCCTCAGCTCCGCGGGGGTGACCGCCGCCGGCTCGCCCGCCACGACGTACGCCACCAGCCGCCGGTCGCCCGGTGCGTCCTCGCGCACCACCACCACCGCCTCGCGCACCGCCGCGTGGTCCGACAGCACGGCCTCGATCTCTCCCGGCTCGATCCGGAAGCCGCGGACCTTCACCTGCTCGTCGGTGCGGCCCAGGTACTCCACCTCGCCGCTCGCGAGCCACCGTGCCCGGTCGCCGGTGCGGTACAGCCGTGCGCCGCCTTCGGTCGAGAACGGATCGGGAACGAAGCGCTCCGCGGTGAGGCCCGGCCGCTCCAGGTAGCCGCGCGCGACCGCATCTCCCCCCAGCAGCAGCTCGCCGGGCACCCCGACCGGCGCCGGCTCCATCTGCTGGTCCACCACGTACAGCCGGGTGTTCGCGACCGGCGCCCCGATGCTCGGCAGCAGCGGCCAGCTAGCGGACTCACCCTCGAGCACGCGCGCGCTGACGACGTGCGTCTCGGAGGGGCCGTA